>CANKAT010000007.1 GCA_947479815.1 Sphingobacteriaceae bacterium | reverse complement strand
AATTCTTTCCAATGAATTATTGTGTGGATAGAAGTAGGCCTTTCTGTTTTCAGACCCTCTGTATTTAAATGAAAATCCAAATAGAGCTATATGCGTTAGAATAAATACGATTGTAGTTAATATCAAGGTGATATTAAACATATAATCAATATCCAAACCATGAACTGATGCAGACTCATGTATACTCATAGGCCCCTGAACCGAATAAGACCAGTATACACCGTAAATTCCTACAATCAAAGATATGCCAAGTAAGACACCATTTACTCTTCTGCTATCAAACCTAGACTTCTGTCCCTGCATCTCACGGCTTATTTCATAAACCTTAAGAATTTTTCCGATGATTGCAATAAAAATGCAAAGAAGGAAAAACATCATTAGGTAATAGGAGCCTGAACGATACGCTTCTGAATAATCTTTAGTGACTTCTAGTGGTTGCATGTTTTTATAACGAGCAACAGTATCAACAGCAGTACTGATCAATGGCACATTAGATGGCGACAATTCTGAGACGGCCGACTTAGCAGCAGTATCTATTGCGGCCGTTGTTGAACTAACTGTAGAGTCTTGCACCTGGGCAAATAATGAATTATCCATTAGGGTAATAGTGCATATGACCAGCAATGCAGCTACAGTTCTGATATTAAAAATTTCTCTTAACCTCATTTTATTCGTAGTATTTTCTTTTTGCTATTAAGAACTGTGTTTAAATCTGGTGGTTGATACTCTCCTCTAAGAAAGGATGATTAGTTGCCACCATTGATCTTTTAGTTAATTGACTAAGCGTAAGGAATGTAAAAAATCCAACAAAACCTATTGCAATTCCAATCTCAATTATTCCAAATCCTCTATGTGATTCCACTGTTCCAGGCATAATCATCATATAATAATCTAGCCAATGACCACACAATAGCATGATACAAACGAACATTAGTCTATTCATTTGACGCTTGGAATCTCTGGCCATCAAAATTAAAATTGGAGCCACGAAATTAATTAGGATATTCAACCAGAACCATGGAAGGTATTCAGGTTCCCAACGCTTATAAAAATAAACTGTTTCTTCTGGTATGTTAGCATAGTAAATAAGAAGAAACTGTGAAAACCAGATGTAGGTCCAGAAGATAGAGAATGCAAAAATGAATTTACCAAGGTCATGCAAATGATTCTCATTAACCCATGATAAATATCCGGCCTTCTTCATTAAGATTACAATCAGTGTGATCACACATAAACCACTAACCCACATGGCCGCAAAGTTATACCAACCAAACATAGTGGAAAACCAGTGAGCCTCTAATGACATAATGGTATCAAAAGCCCAAATCGGAGTTGTAAATCCGAAAATAATCAAGAAAATTGCCGACCACTTAAAGCTCTTATCATAGAAAACCAATCCGCCTTCTAACTCTTCACGCTGAGCATATTTTGCAAATAACCAGGCAAAGAAACTATATGCTCCTAGAAACAGAACAAGCCTTGTTAAAAAGAATGGAACATTTAAAAATGCTGCTTTCCCTGCAATAAGTTTATCATAACTAGGGCTTGCAGGATCCGTTAATCCTTCAGCATTCCAATGATGATATAAATTGTGTGTCATAAGACCTGAAGCACAAACAACAATAAGAACTAAAGATGCTATAGGTAGCACTCTTGACATTGCTTGCGGAATTCTGATCAATCCAGTTGCCCATCCGGCCTGCGCAACATATTGCAAAGCAATAAAGAACAAACCCGTTGCACAAACACAAGTAGTGTAATAAGCCATTAAAAGCAAATTGGCAAAGGTACGTTCCTGCTGTCCGGTAATAAAACCGAAGCCTATAGTAAGAATTCCAACCACTATCGCTAGTAAGGTCCAGGTTTTTAATTTTCCCGAAAATGTGAATTGTTCAGTGAAATTATGAGTATGATTATGATTTCCCATCTGGTTTTAGCAATTGACTATTGTAATTTTTGTAATTCGTGAACGTACATAACAATTTTCCACCTTTGCTTAGGGGATAATTGAGATTTGTGAGAACCCATAAGGTTTACACCATGAGTAATGGTATGATAAATCTTACCATCAGTAAGGTCTTTCATAGAACCGCCTCTTGACGAGTTTCCTGTAGAATAAGAAGGAGGTCCTGGGAATTTACCTAGTTTAACAATTGATCCATCACCTTTTCCTTCTAAACCATGGCAATGAGAGCACATGTTAAGATAGAGTGTTTTTCCTTGCTCTAATGTGGGAAGGCTAACCGGCAATGGGTTGGTTAATGATGTACTTGCAGCCTGATATCCTTCAAGCGTATTAGGGTAAATATCATTTTTGTCAAATCCAACAGGCATTGTTCCAGCTGGAGGATTTTGTGCAGTCTTACCGTCTTTAAAGTTCTTATTTGGCTGATCCGGATTGTAAGCAATCGGTTCATACATATTAGGTGCATATTCTAACCCCGTACTTCTATTATCTGAACAGGAAGAAATAACTGAAGCGACTGCAACAGTTAAAAAAGCGGTACAAATTATTAGGAGCTTATTCATAACTAACATATTTCCTTTCGTTGTGCTTAACTTCAACAGCACCGGCTTTTTTTAAAATGTCATCAATTTTATCATGTGAAAGGTTTGCTTTTGCATCAATCGCAACAACAAATCTATCATTGGTTGCACGCAGATCCATTACTCTCGGTGCGCGTCCTGGAGCCAGGTGGTTTACAAAAAAGTAAGTGCCAACCATTCCAAAGGCTGCAAACAATACTGTTAATTCAAACATGATCGGTACAAAATCAGGAAAAGCAAAATGTGGTTTTCCACCGATATTCATTGGCCAATCAATAACCAACATATAGGTGATCATTGAAATTGCAGTAATTGTTCCAGTTAAACCGAAACCAAATGCCACCTTACCTAAGCGTGATCTTCTGATCCCAAGTTTATCTTCAATACCGTGAATAGGCATCGGAGTGAACACATCATAAACACTGATGTTGTTTTCCTGAAGCTTGTCTATTCCGTGCATCATATCATCCGGATCGGCAAAATGACCTAAAATGTATTTTATATTACTCATCGTTAAACTTTTTCGTATTCAGCAACTTTAGGTGAAATACTATCATATTTCTCTAAAGATTCAATGTAATATTCTGCCTGTCCTTTATCTACAGACTTCTCAGCAATCAGCTTTTGTTTAGCCTGATCACTTGAGCTCTTCAGTAAGAGTTTCACCTCTGCCATTGCAATGGCTGGCAATACCCTGAGGAACAAAAGGAATAAGGTAAAAAACAATCCAATTGAACCAATAAATATACCCACATCAACCCAGCTAGGATAGAACATTACCCAACTTGATGGAAGGTAATCGCGGTGCAATGAGGTTACGATAATTACAAAACGCTCGAACCACATACCAATATTTACTACGATTGATAATAACCAAGACAGCGCAATACTTGTACGAACCTTTTTGAACCAGAATAATTGCGGAGAAATAACGTTACAGGTCATCATGATCCAGTAAGCCCACCAGTATGGACCGCTAACCCTGTTTAAAAATGCATATTGCTCATATTCAACTCCTGAGTACCAGGCAATAAATAATTCAGTTAAATAAGCTACACCTACTATTGAACCGGTAAGAATAATGATCTTATTCATTGATTCAATATGGAACATGGTAATGTAGTTTTCAAAGTTCATTACTTTACGCGTTACTAGCAATAAAGTTTGAACCATCGCAAATCCTGAGAAGATCGCTCCAGCAACAAAGTATGGAGGGAAGATCGTTGTATGCCATCCTGGAATAACCGATGTTGCAAAGTCCATGGATACGATTGTGTGTACCGAAAGTACAAGTGGTGTAGAAACACCCGCAAGTATTAGAGATACCAATTCAAAACGCTGCCATGTCTTAACTGAGCCATTCCATCCAAAAGAAAGAATGGAATAAATACGACGACGTGTACCAATTGCACGGTCACGGATAGTGGCAATATCAGGAAGTAAACCCGTATACCAGAACACTAAAGAAACTGAGAAGTATGTCGAGATTGCAAATACATCCCATACCAATGGAGAATTGAAATTGACCCATAAAGAACCATACTGATTCGGTAATGGAAGTGCCCAGTGAAACAACCATGGACGACCCATGTGCGAAATAATATATGAAGCCGCACAGATAACGGCAAAAATGGTCATTGCCTCTGCTGAACGATTGATTGAATTTCGCCAGTTTTGACGGAAGAGGAGTAACACGGCCGATATCAGAGTTCCGGCATGTCCAATACCTACCCACCATACGAAACCTGTAATATCCCAGGCCCAACCTACAGTTTTATTTAATCCCCATTCTCCAACACCAAACCAGAAGGTCCAGCTTACTGAGAATATCCATAGACCTGCACCCATGGCAGAGACTATAAAGCCAATCCACCAGGCTTTATTTGGTTTGTTTTCTACGGGAACCAATATATCTTCGGTGACCTTGGAATAGGTAATGTTTTCACCGGTTACTAAGGGTTCTCTAAGTATAGACTCGTGATGAGATGACATATCTTTATTAAATTTCTTGTATTAAACCTCTACAGTATTTCTAACTTTTGTTTGATATCCAACGCCTGGCTTGACATTGATCTCCTCCAAAACATAATAAGTACGTTCGCTCTTTAATGCTTTTGACACTTCAGATTCAGGATCATTGCCATCACCAAAGATGATCGCATTTGTTGGGCAAGTTTGCTGACATGCAACTTTAATATCGCCATCTTTCAACTTGCGCTTATCTAATTTCGCAGCAAGCTTACCAGCCTGAATACGCTGAACGCACATAGAACATTTTTCCATTACACCTCTTGAACGGGTAGTAACGTCAGGGTTTAATACTAGTTGTGTATACTCATTGTTCATGTAGTTATCAAAACGAGAATCATTCCAATAGTTAAACCAGTTGAATCGACGTACTTTGTACGGACAGTTGTTCGCACAATAACGTGTTCCAATACAACGATTGTACGCCATTTGATTCAGACCTTCTGAAGAGTGTACAGTTGCCAAAACAGGACAAACAGTTTCGCATGGAGCATGATCACAATGCTGACACATCATTGGCTGATGTACAACAGATACGTTATCTAAATTCTCAAGCTTATCTATTTCTTCTTCTTTAGTTATTCTGTTATCACCATCATTGATTGAATAATAACGGTCAATACGTATCCAGTGCATTTCACGACGACGGCGAACCTCATCACGACCTACAACAGGAATATTATTTTCAGCATTACAAGCAACAATACATGCGCCACAACCAGTACAGGCATTCAAGTCGATTGCCATAACCCAGTTATGACCCGGCTGTTCATATTCATTCCATAAGTCATATTTATTAACATGAGCATGTCCTGTACCTGCAGTTGGATCCTTTAAGAAGTTTTTCAAAGTTGTTTCACGAACAATGTTTCTACCTTCTATGGTATGGTGAGTCTGTGTTTGAGCCAGTTGATAAGTGCCTGAAGCCTTGCTTATGCTTGCAGAAGTTGATATCTGTAGGGTTGCGTTTACAAGGCGAAGGAATGGATAGGCATTCTTTCCAACTTCTGAGCCAGCCTTTCCAGCCTTAACTCTTCCATAACCTAAAGCTACAGATACAGTCCCAGTAGCCTGGCCCGGCTGAAGTAATACCGGTAGAGTAACACTGTATTTATCTGTTTTTATTTCAACAAGATCTAATTCAGCTATACCTAATTTTTCAGCAAACTTCGGATTAATAGCAGCATAATTATCCCAAGTCACTTTTGAAACCGGATCAGGTAACTCTTGTAACCATGGATTATTTGCAGCCTTACCGTCGCCGATAGCTACATTTTGATAAATATGAAGCTCTATTCCATTCTCGCCACCTTTGGCAAGACTGTTACTTTCAGCGATAATGGTTTGAACAACTGAATTCAATTCACGTGAGAAAGAATAAACACCCGCAGATTTTGCAGGAAGCGTAACTGAACCTTTTTGTAAAAGCTCTTTCCACGTTGTTCCTGATTGTGCAAGAACTGATTTAGACCAGTTGTTTTGTATGTACTGATAGTAATCCGTAACTGGATTTTCAGACCAGATCAATAATCCCTGCTCAGCATTACGTGAATTATAAACAGGATTGATTGCAGGCTGAATAATAGTATAATAACCTTCTACAGGATTTGAATCGCCCCATGACTCTAAATAATGGTGATTTGGAGCTATTACCTGGCATAATGAAGCTGTTTCATCTTTACGGTCGGCAAAAGAAACACGTAATTTAACTTTACTCAACGCATCCGTAAATGCTTTAGCATCATTAAACTCATAGGCAGGATTACTGTTCAAGAAGAAAACTGCATCTACTTCACCACGATTCATTTCATTTACGAACTCCACAAACTCTGCATCATTTCCAGCAAACTGGTATGAAGGATTGTCAAGATCAATGGTTGTACCATAACTGCCCAATAAAGCATTGATGGCATTCACAACGATTTGAATTGAAACATCATTTGATCCACTTACAACAAGTGATGCACCCTTAGCAGCTGAAAGCTCTTTTGCAGCAAGTGCAATTGCTTTTTCAGCATTCGGATTATTGGCAAGAGGCTTAGAACCTGATAAAACACCACCCAAGGCAGCATATAAATTAAGAAGAGCAATACCTTCTTCAGATGGCTTTAATGGAAGACGTGCATCTGCATTAGAACCCGTTAAGCTCATTCCAGTTTCAAACTGAATATGACGAGACATTTTTTTGCCTTCTAAGGCTGTGTTATTTCTTTTTGAAACATACTGGCGACTGAACTCTAATGGAGAAATCCAGGTTCCAAGAAAATCTGCTCCGAAACTTACAATCAGATCAGCCTTATCAAAACGATATCTTGGAAGAACCGCTTTTCCGAAACTGTTTTCGTTAGCCTTAATCATTCCAGTATACGAAACAGCATCTACCTGAACATGTTTTGTATTTGGATATTGAGCAGTAAAATCAGCAATAGCGGCCTTAGTTGAAGGACTATTAACAGTTGAAGAAACGATACGAATCTTCTTACCCCCTGTCTTTACCTGTAATAATTCCTGCTTCAGAAATTTATCGATGTTTTCCCAAGTGGCATCGGCATCATTCAAAACCGGACCTTTAAGTTTGGAAACATCATAAAGATCGAGCACGGAAGCCTGGCCCTTTGCATCTAAACTACCTTTGCTTAGCATACAATCAGGATTTCCTTCTATTTTGATTGGACGTCCTTCTCGTGTTTTTACAAGCACACTATGACCATTAAAGGTAGAAGTGTAGTAATTAGGAATACCAGGTACAATTTCTTCAGGTTTTACCAGGTAAGGAATTGATTTATGAACCGGAACTTTCTGACAAGCAGCAAGGGTTACTGCACCCAAACCAAATCCAAGTGCCTTTAAAAAATCGCGTCGTGGGGCTACGGTACTTAAACCTGCCTCATTCAGAACTTCTTCCATTGGAAGCGGTTCAGCGAACTCGTTTTTGCTCTTTTCAGCAAAATCTTTAGTGTTCTGCAGCTCTTCTAAACCTTTCCAGTATTTTTTATTGCTTTCCATTCAAGCTATATAAAGTATACGTATTGTGATCTTAAAATTATTTAATTAGTAATGACACTTTGCACATTCCAGGCCGCCTAAAACAGCAGCTGTAACCTTTTCACCTTTTTTCAATTTGTCATGAGCAGCAATTAGCTTATCATAGTAAGGATTATCCTTATGATTAACCTCTGTTTGTCTGTGGCAATTGATACACCATTTCATAGTCAATGGAGAGTATTGATAAACTTCTTCCATGGTTTGGATTGGTCCATGACACTTTTGACATTCAATACCCGCAACTGAAACATGCTGAGAGTGGTTGAAATAGGCAAGGTCAGGTAAATTATGGATTCTGATCCACTCTACCGGCTTGGTATTTTCACCATACTGTTTGGTATCCTGATTGTAATCAAGAGCAGTGTAAATTTTCATGATCTCAGGAGAGGTCTTACCTGCATATTTCTCGGATGCCGTAACGTAGTTATGACAGTTCATACAAACATTGAGTGATGGAATTGAAGCATTCTTAGATGAATATGCACCGGAGTGGCAGTATTGGCAGTCAATCTTATTTACTCCAGCATGAAGCTGATGAGAAAATTTAATGGGCTGAACCGGTTGGTAACCTGTATGAACTCCTGTTTCCCACATACCTTTCCATCCGGCTGAACCAAGAAAGATTACACTAAGAAGAACTA
Source organism: Sphingobacteriaceae bacterium (assembly GCA_947479815.1). Lineage (GTDB taxonomy): Bacteria > Bacteroidota > Bacteroidia > Sphingobacteriales > Sphingobacteriaceae > Daejeonella. The sequence continues at coordinate 60,826 of CANKAT010000007.1, read as the reverse complement.
TGAAAAGAATGAATTTTTTGTTTTTGGATAATTTTTTCAACCCTGCGAAGCGATCTTTATCAACAGCAATTTCCTCTTCAATAGCTACACCCTTTTTCTGGAGCATAACACGTTCCAGAGTCTGTATAACTTTGTTAAGGACCAAAACGACAAGAAACGCGATGATAATTACAGCCAAAAGACCGAATAACATGAAGTTACTCACGCCAACTGGTGTTGCTGTACCACCCGCACCAGCCTGAGCTGCATTTGGATCTACTGCTGGTTTTGGATCTCCAACCTTCACATAAGCGATTATGTTCTTGATATCATCATCAGACAATTCAGGAAAGGCTGACATCATAGCTGGAGAATACTGTGACGCTTTTACTGCCTGAGCATCGCCAGAAGCAATGAATGCAGGTGAATTCTTGATCCACTTCAACAAAAAAGCTTCGTCGTACTTTGTGTCTACTCCCTTTAAGGCCGGACCTACTACCGCCTTTTCGATGCCATGGCAAGCGGTACATTTTTGTTTGAAAATCGCTGCACCTGCTGCTGCATCCTGTGCGCTCGCTGAATTAGCAGTAGCCACACTTAGGAAAGAAATCAGTATCAGTGATTTTGTAACACTTCTAAAAAACAATGAGATGCTTCTCATATTGAGTATTTATGCTTAAAATTTGAAACGTATAATTTGAAAAACGACAGTTCTGTATTACCAACATTTTTCAGTTGACAAAAGTATAGTTTATTCATTTACGGATGACATTAACATGACCTATTTTATCAATTTATAATCATTCTAAATTATATCAAAAAACTAGGCCTAATCACTCAATGAAATGATTTTACTGAAATTATCATTTTTTGCACTCTGCAGGCATTTGCATTTAATATGAAGAAATACTATTGTTTTAAAACCCAAGCAAAAATGAGTGGTGCAACAATAGTTGCATCAGATTCAACAATAAATTTAGGCGTATGTATATCTAATTTACCCCAGGTGATCTTCTCATTTGGTACTGCCCCTGAATAGGATCCAAAAGATGTTGTAGAATCTGAAATCTGGCAGAAATAACCCCAGAATGGAATATTTTGCATTTCCATATCTTGGTACAGCATTGGTACCACACAAATAGGGAAATCGCCAGCAATACCCCCTCCAATCTGGAAAAAACCCACTCCCTTACCGCCTGAATTTGCAATATACCAATCGGCTAACCAGCCCATGTACTCAATGCCACTCTTCATTGTTGAAGCTTTCAATTCTTTCTTCATCACATAAGAGGCGAAAATATTCCCCATTGTTGAATCTTCCCATCCAGGAACAACAATTGGTAAATTCTTCTCAGCAGCGGCAAGCATCCAGGAATTCTTTGGATCAATTTCATAGTACTGCTCCAATACACCGCTTAAAAGCATTTTATACATAAATTCATGTGGGAAATAGCGCTCAGTAGAATCATCCGCATCTTTCCATAATTTATGGATATGCTTTTGCAATCTCCTAAATGCTTCTTCCTCTGGAATACAGGTATCAGTAACACGGTTATAATGGTTCTCTAAAAGATCCCATTCATCCTGAGGGCTAAGATCTCTGTAATTTGGAACCCGTTTATAATGTGAATGAGCAACCAGATTCATGATATCCTCTTCTAGGTTAGCTCCGGTACAGGATATGATTGAAACTTTATCCTGACGGATCATTTCAGCAAGTGAAATACCGAGTTCGGCAGTACTCATCGCACCGGCTAAAGTAATCATCATTTTACCTCCTTCATCAAGATAGGTTTCATATCCCTTTGCGGCATCCACCAATGCAGCGGAATTGAAATGGAGATAATTTTTTTCTATAAATTGGGAAATTGGTCCTCTTTCTACACTCATATTATAATTTTATTGGCAAAAATAAATATTTCTAGCAGATAGGCGAATGTTTTATGAGATGCATCTGAATAAGAACTAACACAAGAGATATATTAATTTCATATTATTAGGAGCACTACTTATATTTATGAATTAAACCCAATCAATTATGATCAAAAATCTAACATATTATCTACTTGCCAGCGTAGTATTTCTCGCTGCTTGTATTAAAAATAATCCCAATATAAGTGAAGACGATGGTCTGGCCGCATTCAGCCCCGACAGTTTAAGGCTGCATGTAGCCGAGCTATCTGACGACTCACTTCAGGGCCGCAAACCATTTACGCAGGGCGAAACAAAAACGATTGCCTATTTGCAAAAAAAATTCAAAGAAAATGGACTAGAACCTGGAAATGGAGATAGTTATATCCAAGAGGTTCCAATGGTCAATATTAAAACCACGCCTGCACCGCAAATGAAGGTTAACACCTCAAAAGGTAGCTTTATGTTAAAGGGCCTCGAAGACTATGTAATCTGGACAGATAAAATAACAGATAAAGTAAGTTTAGAGAATACTGAAGTGGTATTTGCAGGATATGGGGTGAATGCACCTGAGCATAACTGGAACGATTATGCCGGTTTGGATGTTAAGGGGAAGGTAGTCATGGTAATGGTGAATGACCCGGGTTTCGGAGCAGGAGATTCTACACTATTTAAAGGTAAGACCATGACCTATTATGGACGCTGGACTTATAAATTTGAGGAGGCGGCAAGGCAGGGAGCCAAAGCATGTTTGATTGTTCATACAACAGAAGGTGCAAGTTATCCATTCAAAGTAGTACAGAATAGCTGGAATGCTTCCAAACTAAGGCTTGACGATCGTGGAAAAAATAATCCCTATACCGATATCAATGGATGGCTTTCGCTACCTGCAGCAAAGAAACTAATTGCGGCAGCAGGGCAAGATTCAACGAGCTTTTTTGCCCAGGCAGATAAGAAAGGGTTTAAAGCCGTTTCACTTGATCTGAAACTGAGTACCAGTTTGGCGGTGAAAACCACCTTTAATAAATCGATTAACGTAATCGGCAAAATAACAGGAAGCAAACGTCCAGATGAAGTAATTATTTACACTTCGCACTGGGATCATCTAGGTATTGGCTCTCCGGATGAAAGCGCCGACTCGATCTATAATGGCGCATTTGACAATGCCAGTGGTACTGCAAGTCTAATTGAACTGGCCAGGGCATTTAAAAGCCTGAAGGTACAGCCTGAAAGAACAATCATTTTATTGGCGGTAACTGCAGAGGAGCAAGGCCTTTGGGGATCTGCATATTATGCCCAGAATCCAATTTATCCGGCTGCAAAAACTGTTGCAAATATTAATATCGACGGCGTAAACCCGTTTGAAAAAACAAAAGATATCATCATTGTGGGGCAGGGCCAATCAGAGCTAGAAGAATACTTGAAGGAAGCAGCAGAAAAAGCGGGTCGCGTAATTTCAAATGAAACACATCCAGAAGCAGGATATTATTACCGATCCGACCATTTTAATTTTGCCAAAGCAGGTATTCCTGCACTTTATACCTCTAAAGGAGTAGATGTTATTGGGAAAGAGCCGGGGTATGGTCAAAAAGCAAAAGATGAATACACTGAGAAACATTATCACCGCCCATCTGATGAATATGATCCGGCAAAATGGACATTCGACGGTGGCATTGATGATATCAAACTACTTTTTCAGGTAGGTAAAAGACTGGCTTTTGAAGAAAAAATGCCGCAATGGAAAGCAGGATCTGAGTTTAAGGCCATTCGGGAAAAGAAATAGTGAATAAAAGTCAAATGGCCTATATTAAAAAGAAAGGCCATTTGATTTTTAAATTTTTATAAAAATAACAAGTCTGATTTCTGATATATCCTGAAATATATCAAGCCTCCCTATCCAAACAATAGTTAACTTAGTGAACTTTATGGATAAAGATCTTCTAAGGAAACTTTCAGTATTAACATTGCTACTAGTAGTCAGTAGTAATGGCTTCAGCCAGATAAAGCTGATAAAAAAACTGTTTTCTAGTGATGCCGATACCGGACGAACCAGTAGTTTTTTACCACTTCCGGTCATTGGGTATTCACAAGAAACTGGGGTAGAGTTTGGCGCCTTGAGCCTTTATTCATTTTATACCGACCGTAAAGATACCCTTACCCGCACTTCAAGGATTACCGGAGCTGCCACTTTCACGACCAAGAAACAAACAAATTTTATACTCAAATCAGATATCTGGTCGCCAAACAATAAATTTCATTACATAGGTGAGATTCGATACAAAAATTTTCCATTTAACTTTTACGGGATTGGAAATTCAACCTTTGAGTCAAATGAAGACCCGATTATTCAAAAATTATTTAAGCTGAATGGCGCAATTGAGAAACAATTTGGCAAGACAAGATACAGCGGTTTAACTATTGCATTTGAGAGTTATCAGTTCAGCGATAAAGCTATCGGCGGTGTTTTCAGTAAAGATCCTTCCATTTTCGATAAAGACGGCGGGAAAGTATTATATCTCGGATTCACTCAAATACTTGACACTAGAAACTCCAATACCTACACAACAAAAGGCACTTTTGCACGCATGAATTACTCTTACGCACCGGATATTTTTGGAGGCGATAATTTTGTAGGTGGACTTTTAAAAATAGAGGTCCGGGATTTTCATGCGATCAGCAATAAAGCAACATTTGCCCTGAATGCCAATTATCAATCGTTGAGTGGTGAAAATACTCCTTTTTATTTGTTGCCACAGCTTGGAGGTGATGAAATGATGAGAGGTTATTATTTAGGACGTTACCGTGATGAAAATTTATTGGCCTTGCAATCTGAAATCCGTTTGAGATTTCACCCCCGCTTCGGAATTGTAGGCTTTGCTGGTACAGGGACAGTCTTTAGCCGTAGAGATTTCAGTCTCAAAGATTTGAAACCCAACCTGGGTGGTGGATTTCGATATTTCTTTGATATTGAAAAGGGCTTGAGTATCAGAATGGATTACGGAATTGGAGAAAAGAACCCGGGAGAAAAAAGACAAAGTGGGTTTTATTTAAGTTTAGGAGAGTCGTTTTAGTAAGATATGCGAAATTTTATTTTTTGCCATCAAGATTTTATTTTAGTAAAATAATGATATTCATTGCTTCTAAATTTTCTTTTACTTTAATTGAATATTAATAAAAAAGATTTATTAAAATTTGAAGGGAACACCAATCATTGAAATTAACATGTTTAGATGTCCTAACTAATTGAAATTAAATAATATACTACCAATAACTCTAAATTTACCATTCAAATACCTTTGTATGAGAAACTTTAAATTCTATTTATTTAATTTTATTTTGGCAAGCATCATTTCGGTGACTGCCTTTGCTCAAAGCGTAACTATCAGCGGCAATGTTATCAATAGTTTAACCAAAGAGGGTGTTGAAGCAGTATCAATTACTGTTAAAGGAACATCTATTGGTACTTTTTCTAGCAACAAGGGAAACTTTAAAATAACGCTTGCTCAAAAATTACCTGTTACGCTTTTAATTTCATCGATTGGATTTAGTTCTCAGGAATTGTTGGTTGAAAATTCTTTGGAACCATTGAATATACAATTGATACCCAAAAATATATTGGGTCAAGAAGTAGTAGTATCAGCATCAAAAATTCCACAAAAAATATTGGAATCTCCTGTTTCCATTGAAAGAGTAAGTTCCGCAAACATTAGAAATTCTGCGGTTTCATCGTATTATGATATATTAAGCAGCCTGAATGGAGTAGATTTCACAACTTCCTCTTTAACGTTTAAAACCCCATCTACTCGGGGTTTCAACGGAAGTGGTAGCACCAGGGTTAATCAAATCGTAGATGGAATGGATAATCAGGCTCCAGGTCTTAATTTTGCTGCAGGAAGTATTATTGGACTTTCTGAGCTTGATGTAGACAATATTGAATTATTGCCTGGAGCTTCTTCAGCATTGTATGGACCTGGCGGCATGAATGGTACCATTTTGATCAATAGTAAGAACCCATTTAAATATCAGGGCCTTTCCTATCAGGCAAAAGCAGGGCTTATGAATGTTGATAGCCGTTATCGGGAGCCTTCTCCGTATCACAACTGGTCTTTTCGTTGGGCTACAAAGGTTTCTGAAAGATTAGCATTTAAAATTGGTGCTGAAATTATTGCTGCAAAGGATTGGTTAGGCTATGATAAAAGGAATTATGCCCGTACTGGAACTCTGGGAAAAATAGCTCCGGGAGATAGAGCAACTGATACTAATTATGATGGAGTCAATATATATGGTGATGAAACTACTACAGATATTAGAAGCGCAGTATTAAATACTATTGGATCATCGGCCGCTCCTTTTTTGAAAAACTTTATTGACAATTTAAATAATGGTCTTCCAATCAATGTTTCTAGAACTGGATATACTGAAAATGAAATCATTAATCCCAATACTTCTAATTATAAAATGTCTGGGGCGGTCCATTACAAATTATCTCCTAATGTAGAGGCAGTTTTATCGGGCTATTGGGGAACAGGTAATACCGTATATACCGGAAGTGAGCGTTACAGCTTGCGTAATTTAAAGATGGGACAATATAAAGTACAACTTAATCATAAAAACTGGATGCTTAGAGCATATACCACTCAGGAAAATTCTGGAGAAAGTTATAATGCAACAGTAACAGCCCGTTTGTTTAATGAAAACTGGAAACCAAGTGGAGGTTCAACCGGATGGTTTTCTCAATATGCGCAGTCTTATTTAGCGAGTCGCTTGGGCGGGATGACCGATATGGATGCCCATACCTTAGCAAGAAGCACTGCTGATGTTGGAAGGCCAATTGCTGGAAGCGCTGAATTTAAAGAGGGCTTTGATAAAATTAGGAAAATACCTATAGGCGCTGGTGGAGGTTTATTTGTTGATAGAAGTGATTTATATATGCTTGAAGGGCAGTATAATTTATCGGAACATACTGGTAAATTTGCGGATGTATTGGTGGGGGCTAACTATAAACAGTACAACTTAAATAGTCAGGGCACACTTTTTGCAGATGGAGGGGGTGTTATTGGTATTAAAGAATTGGGTACCTATATTCAGGCTAGCAAAAACCTTTTTAAAGAGTTTTTAAAGCTATCCCTAACTGGCCGATATGATAAGAATGAAAATTTTAAAGGCCGATTCACCCCAAGGGCTACTGCATTATTTAGGTTAGCAGAAGATAAAAATATACGATTTAGTTTCCAATCAGCCTATCGTTTTCCCAGTACTCAACAACAGTGGATTGATTTAGATATTGGCTCCAATACAAGGTTATTAGGCGGTGTACCTTACTTTCAGCAAAAATATAATCTAAATGGAAATAGCTATCAGTTGAGTTCTTTATCTACGGCAAATACCCCATACACTATTACTCCTTTCAAACCCGAGTCTGTCAATACTTTGGAATTTGGTTATAAGGGGCTTGCACTGGATAGCAAGCTATTAATTGATTTATATGGCTATTACGGTCAATATCAAGACTTTTTATCGCGTATTTTATTAGTTAAGCCTAAATCTACCTTTACATTGGCAAGTATAAAAAATGCGATTGCTACGAATACAAGCGTAAGCAATGTGGCTGACATCTATTCAATCCCGGTTAATTCTACTGAAAAAGTTAAAACCTCTGGATTTGGAGTTAGTTTAGGTTATCAATTACCTTATGGATTTTTGTTAAACACCAACTTTTCATCCGATAATCTGAATAATGTACCAGCAGGTTTTGTAGCTTATTTTAATACCCCAAAATACAGAGCCAATGTTTCATTTGGCAATACGGGTTTTGGGGCAAAAAAACTGGTCGGATTTAATGTTTCCTATCGTTGGCAGGATGCATTCTCTTTTGAAGGTGATTTTGCAAATGATAATTTACCTGAAATTTATACTCTAGATGCTCAGATTAGTTTGAAGCTCCCATCAACAAAAGCAGTTGTGAAAATAGGTGCTAATAATTTACTGAATCAGTATTATGTAAATGCCGTAGGTAATTCAATTATAGGCGGCTTGTATTATGTAAGTTTTGGTTACAATGTACTTTAATCTATATTATTATTAAAAAAATCAATAGATATGAAAATATTTAATTCAGTAAAAATTTTAAGCTTATTGTTAGTTTCAAGCTGCCTAATCATCTCAGCTTGTAATAAAGCTCCACTTGAACCTGAGCCCATTACAATACCTGCACAGGCGGCATCTCCTACTCTAGCATCGCTGCTAGATAATAGTGAATTTTCATTTTTTAAAGCAGCGGTCTTGAAGACAGGTTTATTACCCAATTTGGCTTCTACAACAGCTCGCTATACTGTTTTTGCACCTACTAATTCCGCTTTTATTTTGTCAGGAATTCCAAGTGTCGATGTAATAAATTCATTGCCGGCAGCAACGTTAGCGGGATTGATCAGTTACCATATTGTTCCTCAAACATTGCTTGCTCAAAATATTTCCGAAACATTTCCTAATTATGAGTATCCAACGGTTTTAAATCCTACTACCGGAACTGCGGCATTTAACCCATTGGTAAGGTTAACAACTTATCCTAGCCGACGTGGAGCAGGTGCCTGGGTTAATAATGTACCTGTTACTGAAGTGAATGTAAATGCTGTTAATGGGGTATTGCATAAGGTTTACACGTTAATTTCTCCGCCAAGTAAATATTTGTGGGATTCTATTTCTGAAAGCAGTGATCTAACCTACCTGAAGGCTGCGGTTAATCGAGCAGATAGTGGTGTTGTTGTGGCCGATCGATTGCAAACTGCTTTAAGTTCTTTTGGGGTTAATCTAACTATTTTGGCCCCCACGAATCTTGCATTTCAAACCATGCTGACTGGAAGCATTTACAAGGCTTTGGTTAGGCAAGGAATGCCGGCAGCTACTGCTTATCCAACGGCCCAATACTTGGCATCAACACCTGACGTGTTCTCTAACCCAGCATTATATGGCGCATTGTCATCTCAAAATGTCAAAGGGATTTTGCTATATCATATTTTAGGCACTTCCATTCCAGGAATAAGGGTATTTTCTGTCAACTTGCCAACTACAACAACTGCTATTAAAACACTCTTAAATAAAGCCGTAGCTGCCCATCCTGGTTTAATGGCGCAAGCAACTTTCACAGGCCCATTTGTAGGGGCAGCAACCTTTAAGGGAGCCGCTAATTCTACCGCATCTAAAGTTATTATCAATCCTCTCAATCCATTCGCTACAGATCAAAATTATATAAATGGTGTGATAATGAAAATAGATCAGGTGCTATTACCCCAATAGAATTATATTAATCTTTAATTTTACTAAATTAGATACAGGAAAACCCTCCTTCATCAATAAATTTAGTTTATGCCAAAAATTTATAGTGTCTTACTACCCTTTACCCTATTATTTTTACTATCCTGTGCTAAAAAGGAACAGAAATCTGAGGCTCAGCAAATTAACTCCCTGGCAGAAAACTATGTGCGCCTTGGTCTGACCATCGGGCAATACGATGCTGATTTTGTAGATGCCTATTATGGTCCGGACTCTCTGAAACCAGCCATTTCTAAATCAGATATCTTTCCAAAAGACAGCCTACTGAATTTGGTTACTGAACTAAGAAGAAGTTTGGAAAATAGTACCGAAAAACTAAGTGATAGCAGTAAGGTCAGAGCCCGATGGATGTCAGAGCAGCTTTTGGCGTTCGATAGGCGTATCCGAATTTATTCTGGCGAATTCAAAACGTTTGATGAAGAATCTAAAGAGCTGTTCGGCATTTCTGCACCTGTTTATCCTGAAAAACATTATAAACTTTTGCTCGACTCTCTAAACAAATTATTGCCAGGCAAGGGGACTGTTCAGGATAGATTCCAAAATCTTGCTAACCGCTTCATCATTCCTGAAAATAAACTGGATACTATTTTTAAAACCACCATAGCCGAAGCAAGAAAAAGCACCAAAGCTTATTATAGTTTGCCTGAAAATGAAACATTTACGATAGAATATGTGAAGGATAAGCCCTGGAGCGGATACAACTGGTATAAAGGTAATTACACCAGTGTAATCCAGATCAATACCGATACCCGAATCTTTATTGAAAGAGCCATTGATGTAGGGAGCCATGAAAGCTACCCGGGTCATCATGTTTACAATATGCTATTAGAAAAAAATCTTTATCAAGATAAAGGCTGGGTTGAAATTTCACTTTATCCTTTGTTTAGTCCGCAGTCTTTCATAGCTGAGGGCAGCGCAAATTATGGTATTGATCTTGTTTTCCCTGGCGATAAAAAGATCAGATTTGCAAAAGAGAAACTACTCCCACTGGCTGCCCTTGATACCACATTTATTGCTATTTATTTTAAGGCTTTAGCCATTAGGGGCAAACTTAACTATGCCAGAAATGAAGCGGCTAGAGGCATTATCAATCAAACAATGAATGATCAACAGGCATTGGATTGGCTGATCAAATATTGTCTTTACAACAAAGAAACAGCCCTCAAATCAATCAGCTTTATAAAAAAATACAGAAGTTACGTGATCAATTATAATTACGGGCAAGATCTTGTCAGGAACTATATTGAGTTAAATGAAACAGATCCTAAAAAACGCTGGGAGGTATTTGGAAAATTACTAAGCAACCCGGTTTTACCCAAAGAACTCCTGATTAATTAATCACTGACTAATTAAAAAATTTGTAGGGAGTAATTGACGATTTTTCAATGAACCAATATTTATATATTTATAGCATAATTAAAAATTTAATCATGAAGAAATACATTTTATTTTTTATTCTAATCGGCTCTGCCATTACTCAAACTGTTGGCCAAACAATCACGAATACAGGTCCAGAAGCAGCAGGATTCTCTGCAGAACATCTAAAGCGCATGGATATTGCAATGAATGATTGGGTTGAAAAAGGGTACATGAACGGAGCAACCGCTTTAATTATACGCGATGGAAAGGTTGCCTACCATAAGGCTATTGGGTTTAATGATCTGGATACAAAAGCCCCACTTCAGAAAGAAGGCATTTTTAGGATTGCCTCACAAACCAAGGCGATCACAAGTGTTGCTATTATGATGCTTTTTGATGAAGGAAAATTATTGCTTACTGATCCTGTTTCATTGTATATTCCTTCATTTAAAAAACAAAATGTCTTGGTTAACTTTAATGCAAAAGATACAAGCTATACCACAGTTCCTGCAAAGAGAGAAGTTACTATAAAAGATCTTTTGACTCATACCTCAGGCCTTGGCTATGCTCAAATAGGCTCAAAAGAGGCTAATGCAATCTATGCAAAAAACAATATCACTGCAGGTTTGGGTGTAAAAGATAGAACATTGCTTTCGGCAATGACCCAACTTGGTGAATTACCCTTGATGCACCAACCGGGCGAAAAATTTACCTATGGGTTGAATACCGACGTTTTGGGTTGTTTGGTTGAAATAATCTCTGGTGTAAGTCTAGATGAATTTTTTAAAACCCGCATATTCGAACCATTGGGTATGAAAGATACCTATTTCAATATCCCTGCAAGTAAAGCTGGTCGTTTAGTAAATCTATACACTGAAACACCTCAAGGAAAATTAGTGAAAGCAAATGCAGGAATGTTAAACAGTCTAGCAAATTCAAATTATCCGCTCGTTCCACATACCTATTACTCTGGCGGTGCCGGTTTAAGTTCAACCATTTATGATTATGGTATTTTTCTTCAAATGTTGTTGAATAATGGTGTTTACAATAACAAAAGATTATTAGGCCGCAATACAGTAAGAATGATGACAACTAATCAAATTGAAGGAGTACCTTATGTTGGTGGAACCTTCGGACTAGGATTCGGAGTAGTTACTGATCAAAATAGCGGAAGTGCTCCCGCCCAGGTTGGCACATTTAATTGGGGAGGAGCATTTGCAACCTCCTATTGGGTAGATCCAAAAGAAAAAATGGTTTACCTGTTTTTTAGACAATTGCAGGCAAGAACACATAATGAGGTAGTTGAAAAGTTTAGGGCATTAACTTATCAGGCCATTAAAGATTAATTATACGAAAAATTGGGGTGGTGTGAATAGATTGACACATACAGTTTTTTTTACTAAAACTTAATAGAGTGATACCTATACTAATCCTCTGTTCTTCCATACTACTGCTTTTACTACTCATACTGGTTGTAAAATTAAATGCCTTTACGGCCTTGATTATCTCAACGCTGTTTGTAGGATTGTGCAATTCAATGGTATTATCAACTATTGTAAAATCTATCAGTAATGGCATTGGGAGTACACTTGGATCGACCTTATTAATTTTAGGTTTTGGCGTTTTATTCGGAAGTGTGCTTTCTGAAACAGGTGCCGCCCAAAGAATAAGTATTGGCCTAGTAAATTTATTTGGAGTAAAAAGAATAAAAATCGCAATGGCTTTAACTGGCTTCATAGTAGGCATTGCAATGTTTTATAATGCAGGTTTTATCATATTAATACCCTTGGTATTTTCTGTGGCCAAAAATACTGGACAGCCTCTGGTTTATTTAGGTATTGCATTAACCAGTGCCCTTTCTGTAACCCATGGTTTTTTACCCCCGCATCCAGGACCGAGCACCATAGCGATTATATTTAAAGCAGATATTGGAAAAACATTATGGTATGGAACCCTGGTATCTATTCCAGCAATATGCATAGCCGGATTAGTTTTTCCTGAGTTTATTAAAAAAATCAAAGCTAACCCACCTAAAGAAATTTTTAACATAAAACATTTTGAAGCCAATGAAATGCCTGGGTTCAATACCAGTGTCATCGTAGCACTAATACCGGTTATTTTGATGGGTTTTGCTACGGCAAGTACTTTATTATTGCCTGCAACATCTTCCATTACAAAAATGCTTCAGTTCATTGGCGAACCGGGCATTGCCATGTTACTTGCATTGTTGATTGCCATCTTTGTTTTGGGTATTGCAAGAGGAATTAAAATGAAAACTTTAATAGATAAATCAGCTTTATCCTTAAATGCAGTTACCACCATACTCATGCTAATTGCAGCTGGTGGTGCTTTTAAACAAATATTAATGGATAGTGGTACAGGTGATGCCATAGTTGGATTTTTTAAAGATTCCACCTTATCGCCACTTTTACTGGGCTGGTTAATTGCTACGCTGCTAAGAATTGCAGTGGGCTCTGCAACAGTTGCAGGATTAACTGCAGCAGGAATTGTACAACCCTTGATTGGGCCTATGCAAGTGAGCCCTGAGCTAATGGTACTCTCTATTGGTGCCGGTAGCTTAATGTGTTCTCATGTAAATGATACCGGATTCTGGATTTTTAAAGAATATTTTGGATTAAGTATTAAGGATACTTTTAAAACATGGAGCATAATGGAAACTATTGTAGGCATTATGGGATTATTTGGAGTATTAACCTTAAATACATTTTTATAAACTACACTAAATAATCTGCATAAATCTTACATTTTTACTAGGTTTTTAACAATTAAAACATGAAACTAATCTTTCTACTGGGTTCACTATTTTTTTGCTCATTTGTTGTAACTGGACAAACAATCGCAGATCTGCTTATTCGAAATGGAAAAATTTATGACGGCACAGGAAATTCTTGGTATTATGGTGATTTGGCAGTGAAAGATGGTAAAATCATCAAAACTGGACATATAACTGATATTCAGGCAAAAAAAACCATTGATGCCAAAGGCTTGATCGTGGCCCCCGGTTTTATTGATGTTCATGGGCATATTGAAGGGGGTATTACCGAAACTCCCACAGCTAATAACTATATTTTTGATGGCGTAACAACAGTTATTACTGGTAATTGCGGAGGGTCAGCTGAAAATATTGGATCTTTTTTTCAAGAAATTAATACAATAAGACCTTCTATTAATGTTGCGACTCTATTCGGGCACAATACCGTCCGAGCACAAGTCATGAACAGAGATAACAGAACACCCACAGAACTGGAACAAAAAAAGATGGAAAGTCTGGTAGAACAAGCAATGAAACAAGGTGCTGTTGGTTTGTCTACAGGATTGATCTATATCCCAGGTACATTCGCCAAAACGGAAGAGGTTAGCGGACTGGCTAAAGCAGCAGGAAAGTATAAGGGTGTTTATGCATCTCATATACGAAACGAGGAAAACAGTGCGGTTGATGCCGTAAATGAGGCGATTAATATTGGAAAGGAAGCAAATATTCCTGTACAAATATCCCACTTTAAGATAGGTGGTAAATCAAATTGGGGTAAATCAAACATTACCCTTGGCTTAGTAAAACAAGCCCGCCTTGAAGGATGGGATGTTACGATTGACCAATATCCATACACCGCAAGCAGCACAAATCTGGGAATACGATTACCAGACTGGGCATTTGCAGGCGGAAACGATAGTATGAAAGTGCGTTTGAACAACCCAGTTGTACGGGCACAGATCAAAAAGGAAATGTTACAGCAGTTAGCAGGCTATAAATTTCCTAATTACAGCTATGCAGTTGTAGCCAACTATCCTTCAGATACCAGTTACAATGGAAAAAATATCTCTGAAATAAATAAGCTGATGGGTAGAAAGGCAAAAGTTAAATTTGAAGCCGAGACCATTATGGATATGGTTGAAAAAGGAGGTGCCCAAATGGTTTACAACAGCATGAATGAAGTTGATGTGAAAAACATCATGCAATATCCATTCAGTATGTTTGGTGCTGATGCTGGAGTTCCTGTACCTGGGCGCGGAATGCCACACCCCCGTGGATATGGTTCCAATGCAAGGGTTTTAGGCAAATATGTCAGAGATGAAAAAGTACTTTCAATGGAGGATGCAATTCGCAGGATGACCTCATTAGCTGCACAAAAATTTGGGTTAAATGATAGAGGCCTGTTACTCTCAAATTATGCTGCTGATATCGTGATATTCAGTGAATCAGAAGTAAATGACATGGCTACCTTTCAAAAACCACATGCCTACTCTAAAGGGTTTAAATATGTAATTGTGAATGGTGAGTTAGTGGTTGAAAACGAAAAACACTTAGGTACCAGAAGTGGAAAAGCACTTTATGGACAGGGTTATGTGGAGTGATGGGGGTTGTCTGTTATCTGTTATCTAGCTACCGTACCCATCCTGTTAACTGTTAACTGATAACTGATAACTGATTACTAGTATTGAGTATAGAGACAGGAGATTAGAGTAAGCTGAAATTACTTTTTAATAAGAAAATCAGAAAGATTTGTAAAATACTAAAACTAATTTTACAAGTTATATGATAACTGATGTCTGATAACCCGATAGCTATCGGGTGATAACTGACAACTAGTATTGAGTATAGAGTATAGAGTATAGAGACAGGAGATTAGAGTAAGCTGAAATTACTTTTTAATAAGAAAATCAGAAAGATTTGTAAAATACTAAAACTAATTTTACAAGTTATATTATAACTGATGTCTGATGTCTGATGTCTGATGTCTGATGTCTGATGTCTGATGTCTGATAACTGACAACCCGATAGCTATCGGGTGATAACTGACAATCCTCATTAAAACCGAATAACAAAATTGGAGAGACCGATTTACTGAATAGAATTTGTTTGAAAAATCGGTTTGAAAAATGAAAGTCTATATTAATTTTACTGCTGACAACATCCAATGACAAAATATTCTGAAACTTAATTCTGAAAATCAATATATGAAACGACTTGTTTTGTTGAATTACTTTCTTATGATTTGTTTTGCGGCCTTCTCGCAATCCAAACCTTACGACTTTCGAGACAGATTGAATGGTAAGCCAATTTATGTGAGTGGGTATATTGATCAGCCTTATGTAGTAGTGTTGGATAATGGGGATTGGCTCTGTGTATTTACAACGGGATCTGGAGCAGAAGGTACGGGCGGACAACACATTGTTTCTTCGGTATCGAATGACAAAGGAACTACTTGGTCAAAACCTGTTCGTATTGAAGAACCATCAGCTGAATCGGCATCATGGTCAATGCCTTATAAAACCCGTTTTGGTCGTGTTTATGTATTCTACGATTACAATGGTGATAAAATCCATAGTATGAATTTTATTGACAATATCAGGGAAGATATGCTCGGATGGTATTGCTTCAAATATTCGGATGATAATGGAAAAACTTGGTCAAAGCGTTATCGATTACCAATAAAAACTACTAGGGTAGATCGTAAAAATGATTGGGCCGGCAAAGTGCAGATACTATGGGGAATTGGCAAACCAATTAATGTGGGTCAAGAAGGGATGATGCTAGCCTTTACCAAACTAGGTAAGTATATGCTCGAAGAAGGGGAAGGCTGGTTTATGCGATGCGACAATATCAATACTGAACGTGATCCTGAAAAACTTCGTTGGAATAATTTACCTGAAGGAGACCAAGGTTTACGTAATCCTGATTTTGGATCAGTTCAAGAAGAGCAAAATATCGTGGAGCTTAGCAATGGCACATTATACTGCATGTATCGCACCGTAATGGGACATCCTGCTGAATCATACTCCTACGACGGAGGTAAAACCTGGACTATGCCTCAGATTCCAACATATTATACAGGCGACCCTATTAAGAACCCACGAGCTTGTCCACGTATTTTTAAGACAAAAGATGGGAGATATCTATTTTGGCATCATGTAAATAGCGGTACTGATTTTGAGAATCGAAATCCTGCTTGGATAAGTGGTGGTATTGAGAAGAATGGAAAAATTATATGGAGCCAACCGGAAATTTTAATTTATGCCCCTGGACTTTCGAAGGAAAGAATGAGCTATCCAGACCTCATAGAACAAGATGGAAGGTTTTGGATTACAGAGACAAATAAAGTGCAGGGACTGTGCCATGAAATTGATGCAAATTTTTTCAAGAATTTATGGGGACAATTCAATGTAAGTAACATATCCACTAAAGGGTTGATGATAAATGAATCGGGAGAAAATCTGATCAAAAAGGAATTCAATTTGCCTTCTATTCAGGAGCCTTCAAAGGGAGAAGGCTTCACCATTAATATGGTGGCCAATATCACAAAATTGAAAGAAGGAGAGGTGATATATGAAAGCAGAGATGCAGGGAAAGGATTTTGGCTCGAAATGAGTGCAAATTATGCTGTAAAATTTACTATGACTGATGGGGTAAAAACAACATCATGGACCTCGGATGCAGGGGTAGTCAAATTCTTTGGGACAACTGAGATTTCTCTTATTATAGATTATCGCGCAAAAATTATCAGTTATGTAATCAATGGCATATTTAACAGCGGTGGCAAGGAGCGGATATTCGGTTGGGGTCAATTGGACAATACTATGGGGGCAGTGAGCTCCAATAAGATCAAGATAGGCGACATCGCAATTGGTGGCGGATTAAGGGCAAACAATATTGTGAAGGCATTTCGATTTTACGATCGTCCACTTACAGTAAGCGAATGCGTAGGCAATTACAGGAGCCAGATGAGCCAGTAAGTTTTCAGAAAATGAAAATTATTTTAAAATGAATTTATCTAAACAAGATATTATTAAATAAACAAACCCCCGACCATGGAAAATCTCCTTTAGGTCCTTCAGGTTCGGGCTTATTAGCATACTGCAGAAGTGAGTCGGGCAAACGATTAAGCAATGCTGCTGTTTTAAACTTGGAGTGCGAAGCAACTGGATTCCACCCAAATAGCCGGAAAAAATCCTCTCCTTCTTCGGGGGCAAAAACAAGTGTTGAGTTGGCATCAATGAGCAGCGAACCCATCTCTGCATTAATTAATGGCAAAATGCCAGGAGACATCAAATCCAATAAAAAGAAATCAAAAGACAAGGTATGAGAAAGGTCATAGGAAAGTGTACTGGCATCTTTTTCAGAAAGATACCCTACCAAACCTTCTGCTACAACTAGGGTTTTTAGCTTTCTTGCTGCTAAATTTTCAAAAAGCTCGCGCCGCTCAGTACGCAAAGAAAGATCTAATGCTATTCGCTCAACTTCACATACAGGAGCAATCCCCGCCATCTCAGCATCCATATAATTTATAATTTCTGGAAGATCAACATCAATCCACTTTAATTCAGAGGGAAGTTCTAAACGATAAGGGCGAGTATCAAGACCTGATGCAAGATTGATTACTTGCTGCACGCCATTCTTAACCGTTTCCTGAATTATTTTATCAAACAAATAAGTGCGTGCAACAAAAGACCAACTATTTTTTCTGCCATTTTGCATTGCCTGCACAATGGACTCTCCTCTCTTACCTGCTAAACTACGGGCATATTTATCAATGAAAATAGCATCAGCTCTCTCCGTTTCATCGGCCCGGTAAACGGCTACCCAAAGGGCAGTATCTGATATATTTCTAAGAGGCAATTGTAAATTATTTACACTTTGTTAATCCATCTTTTGCAGAAGCATCATCCGGCCTATTTAAAAGCGCCTTTTGGAATAAAATTTTTGCTTGATCTATTTTACCAAGATAAAAATAAGACCATGCCAGCATATGATTTGCATCATAGTCAAAGGGATACATATTAACTACCAACTCAAAATATTTTGCGGCAGTATCATATTTCTTAACATAATAATAATGAACGCCCACCAAATAGTTAGCAACAGAGTTGTAAGGATCAATTTTCAAGATCTCCTCATACTTGATATAGGCCTTATCATATTGTTTGGCAGCTGTTGCTGCGGTAGCAAAACCAGATCGAGCTTCAACACTGTACTTTTTCTGATTGGCTGCTTTTTGATAATACTCCATTGCCTGATCATACTTACGCTGGCTATACGTAAGCCATCCTAAACGGAGATTGAGTTCATAATTATCTTCCTTATAAATTTTGCGGATAGGGGCTATAGCTTTATCCCAATCGCCTTTAAATTCTGCTTGATAACTTTCGCGGAAAGCCCCCTGCAACTGTTCTTGATTTTGGGCATTAGCCCCCATAGCCATAACTATGACCAGAAAAAATAGACCGATTGTTTTTGTTAGAAATTGCATTGTAAACCTCCTGTGATTGATTGTTGATTATATAAAATAGTAGAACTTCCGTATCGAATTTTCACATCATGTGTGTAATTCATACGCAGCATTAATTTTGTACCCAATGAAAGATAAACACTCGCCCCATACCTTGATTTTTTTAAATCAATATCATCATAAAGATACATTGCATCATTATTCAGCATCGTTCGGTAGGAACCAATCGTGGCATTTCCTTCAAGCCATACTCTTTTAACCGGTGAATAACCCAGCACTTGAGTTAGCGCTAAATCGTTAGCAAAAGCTGCTCTGGAAACTGTATAAAGTTTAGTATTACCTAAAGGATACGTAGTAAGAACCGCATCAAATTGTTTAAAAGATGCAGACCTAATTGTTCCTACTTGAAGCAAACCCTTTAACTGGATCAGCTTTCCAGCATAATTAAACCCTCCAAAACCTACGAAATTATGATATAAAAGGTTATTGAAAGGAGTATTTAAATAATGGAGTCCCCCAAGAAAAGTAAGATTTCCAGAAATCGCTATATCTGCTTTGGCATAGTACTCTTTTTGATTATTATTTATGGCATTATTATTAATAACGTTGGTTAATGCGGGTTCGTTAATCATCTGATTAAAAAATGCCACCGATTGATGCAGTGTCATCTTATACCCTAGCAAGGTTGTTAACCCAAAACGAGTATAACTTGCATCGCCTCGATAACTAGCATCTGCCCTCTTCTGGCTAAACTCTACATCTAGTTGAGAAACCTTAAATGGGATGATACCATTTTCTTTTCGAACAGATTCGCCAAGTAGTGAAGCATAATAACGTGCACTTTGCAAATTATTGAGTAAAAGATTATTTAAATAGAGATAGTAAATTGATATTTCATTTTTATTATCAGCAAGATAAACACTTTCGTATTGGCGCATACTTTCACTATAATTACCAAGCATAAAAGCAGCATACCCAGTTCGCATACGTAACAATGGAAAATCTATGCCTGAGTCAATACTATTTTTTCCAAATTTCAACAAGTCAGTCCATTGATACTGGTTATAAAGCTGAAGTGAAGTTGCATTAGCGGCCTGCAAACTTGAAATTTCCTGCGCAAATGCAGAAGTATAAATAATCATCGCTAAAAGTGTATAGATCAGTCTTTTTATTTGCATAATACATTTATTTTTTTGCCTTTCTGCAAAAAGCTGAAAGCGCAAATTAGTTTATCACTGATTGTAATAGTGCAATCAATGCTATTGATTTCATGCTTGAATGAAGAAAGATACTGCCTTGAATGAACTTCTATAGCTTGATTAAAAGCGGCACCATCGATCAAGGTATTAGAAGACTCATACTCCAAATGGCGATAAATACCAAAAGGAGCAATCAAGTCCTGCATCCACTTTCCAAAACCTGATCGAGATAATTGAAGAGGAAACTCGTCTCTAACCAAATGACTAGGCTCAACGAATAGCGCAATTTTATATGCACTCACATAGAATTTATAAAGCAAACTGGAATGATCGCCATAAAATGAATTGAAATAGAAAAAATGGAGGGCGCGAGTAAAATAAGCGACCGATTTGGTTAAATGGCAAAAGAAATAAGTTTTATTATAGGCATCGGTATACACTTCCCAGTTGGCATCAGTAGCCGTTCCTTCTTGATGCACATTCATTCTAAATCCAGGCTGAAAATTAAATGCAGCATCTAAATCTGAATGAATAGTAAGATTACTTAGTCTATCGGTTTCAGTTGGTACTGCAAACTCCATTACTTGTGCTTTACCGTTTGATTTGATAGAATAAGTACTCATGGGATAAGCCAAAGTTTTACTTCCAATGTATGGAGTAGGCTGGACTTGGAAATGTAAATGAGGCTCTGGAGAGCGGCCAGAGTTACCACAGGCAGCAATTATATCGCCCTGCTTAACATAATCCCCTACTTTGACCTTTATTGAACGCTTGCGCAAATGTGAAAGTTTAGTATATAGGCCCTCACAATGTTTAAGCACAATAGAATTTCCCCAGTTTTCCTTTCTATTTATTGTGCCAACCTCATTGTCTTCGACATTGTCAACTACTTCCTGCACATAGCCTTCTGCAGGCGCTAAAACAGGTTTGTTAAAACAATAAAAATTGTCGGGTTCCAAACCAGGTTTAGAATAGGTCTTCATTTGGCCATCAACTATAACAAAGTCTAATGCTTTAGCCCATTCTCCTTTGTGTGTAATTTCACCATCATAACCCTGGGTAACAATCCATTCGCCAAGGAATGGAAGTTGAAACCGAAAATACTGATCATAAAAAAAACGTTTTTTTGCATTCAGATAATTATATAGATTTTTTTCAGGTGAGTAAAACTGTATTGGGGTAATCACGACCCTTCCTCTGTTTTTGCTGATATTAAAAAAATGAACTATTAAAATTGTCACAACACAAAATGGCAATGAATAAACAGGAAGATTTAGTAGAGCTGTTATTTTTCCCAGAGCAATAGCCATCAGAAAAGATAAAGGAACAGCTAGCATCGACCAAAAAAATGAATAAACTGAAGGTATTGCGAAGAAACTTCCAATGGCAAGTGTTACCATAATGAAATTACTCCCAAACAAATAATAATTTAGACCATTCTCATAGGCATGCACCACATTATTGAATAAAATTGAAATTACATAGCCCATAACAACAAGTAGAAAGGAAATACGACTATGAAAAAGCAATATCAGAGAAAGGATAATGCCAGAGAAAACATTCTCCTGAAATAAAAGTGAACTTAGTGATTTGAAAAAAATAAGCACTAGTGGATGCAATGGAAGGTTCTCGAAAAATAGAATAAAGTTAATTAAATGGCTATCCCCAATGGCATACATATTATTCAACCAGTAAATATTACGTGTAGTTAGATCAATAGCGCTAAGCTCTCTAGATACAAGAATTACTACCCAAAAACTAATAATAAAGGGAAGCGCTAAAAAAGGAAGACCTCTAGGAAATAACCTTTCAGCAAACCAAGTTGAAAGTAAAAGCGAGAAGAATACAGCTAAAAATAGTAATAGCCAAAATGCAAAGCCACTATTGTAAAAGGTTGCCATACCCAATCCAATCCAAATGGCATTAAAGTGAAATAGTCCTGGCTGATTCAACAACTTCTCGGAATTTGCAATTCGACCAAGCATAATTGAAATCAATACTGAAATAAGGCCTACCAAACCAGCAAAGGGACTAAAGAAAGTAACAATGAGTAATGCACCTCCTACCCAGGAGTTGGTAGAAAAGAGAAGCATTGAATAACTATTCAATACTTCTATGACCAATTGCTTTAGGGCAATATTTGAAAATCCTTTCATCAAAGCCTGGCTATAGACTGCAAATGTAAAGGTATTTGATCTTGCATTTCTAAATAAGCAAGGTCCTCTTTTTTTCTGATTATATGCGTATCGCCATTACAATCAATGAGCACTATTGCCGGACGCATTGCAATAAACTGCATCCACTGTGTCATATTATAGGCTCCTACTCGATGTACCACCACATGATCGCCTCTATTCAATAATGGGAGACTAATATAATCACGTATAATATCAATATTCATGCAAAGAGGTCCATATAGTACCACATCCTCCTGATATTCGGATACTTCTTGAGCCGGACTTATTTTGTGATCATACCAAAAGGAGGTGAACATAATATTGACTCCAAAATCCATAATTGTGGCTTTTCTTCCATCGCTTAGTTTTTTACTTGCCAATACAGTTCCAAGCAAAAATCCTGCATCATCCACTAATGCCCTTCCTGTTTCAAGAATCAGCATGGGTAATTCAGATTTTGAAAAATTAGCCTGAAGCAGACCTGTTGTAATAGCATCAGCAAATTCATCTATAGATGGAATATTAACTACCCCAAAATTTCCTTTCAATGGATTGGCACTAGGAAAACCTCCACCCAAATCAATGTAATGAATAGTTGTTCCAAACTCATCTTTGCATCGCTTAGCAAGCGCACTGAGTTTGTTGGCGGCAATAGAATAAGCCGTGCTGCTAAGCATATAGGTGCCAATATGGGCGTGTAAACCAGTTAACTCTAAAACCTCTGTTGCATTAATTTTTTCTAATGCAGTCCATGCTTGACCATTTTCAAAGTTGAAACCGAAGCGATCCCAAATAGGATATACTCCAGTATCCATATTTACACGAATAGCTACTTGTGCTTTTTTTGCGAGTTCTTTACATATTGCAATTAGTTCATATAATTCCTCCAGATGATCAATATGAATCATTGAACCATTACTAACAGCCAACCTAAGATCCTCATCAGATTTATCAGGACCATTGAAAATGATTTTGGAACCAGAAACTCCATTGCTTAGTGCTTTACGATATTCAAATCCACTCACAACCTCTGCCCAACTTCCTTCTTGGTGAAAAATTCTACAAATAGCATTATTGTAATGCGTTTTGTAACTCCAGGCAAATTGTACTTTCGGATAGCGGGTAGAGAAAGCCTGAACCGCTGACTGATAATTAGAACGTATTTGTCTTTCGCTCATTACAAATAAAGGAGATCCGTATTGAGCTATCAGCTCTTTTACAGACACCCCATCAATATGTGTAACAGGTTGTGATGAAGAAGATGTTCCAGATTTCTCCAGCATTCCCACTACCATCTTTTTTATGAATGGCCTTTCGTATTTAAGTTTCTCCATACTATTTATAATTGTCCTAATGCTGTGAATTGTTGAAAATCGGAAACGTTTACGATCATATCCCAAGAATAGCGGATAAATAATTTACCCGCATCATAGTTCGAAAATGGCAATACTTTTTCGCCCAATGCCAATTTTACTAATGAAGCCGGCTGATTTTGCCCGGCACCTACACTTAAATAAATCCAGGCTGGGAAACGAGGATTTATTTCCATTATGTACAATTCGTTTTTGGCCGTACGCATAATTTCCAATTCCATTCCTCCTCTCCATTTTGTAGCGGTCATAAACTGACGTGCAATGTCAAGTAATGACTCATCTTCAATGGTTATGCCTGCCCAAGCTTTACCTTTATCAGTTATATATAATTTTCGCATTGGAATAATACTAAGGGCATTCCCTTTGCCATTGCCCAAAGCAGCAATATTTATTTCGGTTCCTTGGATAAACTCCTGCACAATAATGGGCAAACCCCATTTAGCACTAATCTTATAAAAAGCTTTCTGCGCTTGCTCAAGCGTATGAGCAACAGTAGCTTCATAAAATCTACCTTTTATAACTAGCGGGTATCCAAATTCTTCTGCCACAGAAGATAGTTCACCAATCTGATAAATCACCTTATCCCTGGGCACTAATAAACCAAATTGCTTTCCAAAATCAAATAGCTTTTGCTTATCTCGTGCCTGAAACATTTCCGCTGTAGGAATAAACATTTTAACGCCAATTTCCAATAGCCTTTTTTCAATTCCAATAAAATTGGGGATTTCTGCATCGAAATTTGGAATGACAACATCTATTTTCTCATGATTATTAATATCCTTAATAATGCTAAACAATTTTTCTTCGCCCGCGTTAGGATATGAAATCAGATATGTTTTGTCGCATATACCATCCATATAGATTCCTGGCTCCAGGTTTTCATAAGCTAAGCCAATGATTCGAACAGGCCTACCAATTCCTTCACGAATAGCCCTTATTGCTGCTACACCGGGACCAGGACTATCAATGGCATTTAGACCAGTAACAGCTATCACCAAGGGAATTTCTTTCATACAGATTTAACCATTAATTATGTCAATAAATTAAACTCTTTTAATGAAGCAATAAAATCATCCAAATCTTTTTCGGCAACAGAAGATGCTACTTCATAGTGCATTAACAATCGTTTTTTTATCTCAGCAATATCATGTTGCTCTCTCATCCATTGCAGAATTTGCGCCGCAATTTGATTGGTTGTAAAAGAATCACCAGTGGATGGATTAAAAACAAACCCCAATTCGTTTGTGGCAATATTCTTCTTGATCATACGTATTAATAAATTTTTTGTTTAACCCAGATATAATTATCCAGTAAAATATTGTTCTTAATAATGCCCTTTCTTGCCACATTTTCTAATGCAAATCCGTTTTTTTCCAGTACCCGCATACTTGAACGATTGTATTCAAAAACCTCGGCTACAATTCTGTTTATGGCAAAAGACTCAAACACATAATCCACCATTGTACAAACCGCATCACTGGCAAATCCATTTCCCCAATTGGGTTCTGAAATCCAATAACCGAGCTCTACATTCATCCTGTAAATGTCTTCTTGGAAAGTAATACCTATGCCTCCAACTCTTTCAGAATCACTGGTAATAAGAAAATTTTGGGTAGGATTTAATTCCTGCTGTTCAGTGATAAAATTTTCGGCGATCTCAATAGAATAGGGATGTGGAATATAATCTCTTAAATTATTCCAAATATGTTCATTATTGAAGTTCTGAGATAGCCAATCGGCATCTTTAGGTTCCCACGGACGAATGGCTATTTTAGTCATAATTATAAAGATAACATACGAAAAAAATATATTGATAAGTTTAATCTTCAATAAAAAACAAATCTATTGATTTTAAAAAGTGGCACTAAAAATAGTTCCCTGAATTAAATTTAAAACGAAAAAATAAAAATGGATTTGCCATTTAACGAAAACCTTAATTTCATTAAAACCGAATCGCAAAATCTTCTTTGGCTTGGCCTTTTTTAACGAATACCAGTCCGATTTGAAAAAGATCAATAGTTACACTGACTTCGGGGTGTTCTTTAATATGTTCCCAAGCCCTATTCATTTCTTTACTTCGATGAATATGATGAAAGATCATAATGGAGCGTTCACTTAATTTTGGAAGACAACATTGAAAATAATTCAAAATAGCCTCTTTTGTATGCCTTCCATTTATTAATATGAGATCGAGCTCAGGAATATTTTTAATAATATCTGGTAATAGCTCATCAAAATTCCCAACACAGATTTCTGTATTTTGAATTTGAAGATTTTTAAGATTTTCAAGAGCAATGGCTGCAGTTTCAGGACATTCTTCGATACTTATGACCCTAGCATTAGGAGCTGCTTTGGCAAGGTATGCTGTCGTAATGCCTAAGCAGGTACCCGATTCAATAATGTTTCCCGGATTCAAATCTGCTACAAGGCGATGGATGAGCTGGTCTACCCTGGCAGGCTTTAGAATATTCCTGGCTAATGCGCTAACCTTTTTTTGTTTATTCTTGTTAAGCAGTGAACCATCATTATGATCAGTAATAGTTATACTGCGCATATCACGTACTAATTCAGACCGCAATTTCTCAATGTCAGCATAAACCTTTTTGGCTTGAAAGTCGTAAATAACTTGATCAACCAGACAGTAAGTAAAGGGCGAATGTACACCATGCCGCGTTTTAGCTTTTAATCGATATTTAAGAAAATCAACCGCCAGTTGGAGATTTATCATGGGGCTAAAGATAGTTTTCAGATGTGAGATCTGAGACATGAGATTTCAGATACAAGAAGCTGACAGCCAACAAAACTCATAAGAAGAAGCACATTTTTGCGTAAATTTGTAAATACAAATGAACGAAAAAGAAGTACAATCTCTTATAAAATTGCTCGACGACCCGGATGTTGAAATATCCAGTCATGTGGAAGAAAAGCTCTTGTCTATTGGCAATGAGGTGATTGGCTATCTGGAAAATGCCTGGTCACATTCATTGGATTCTATGCTTCAGGAGAGAATTGAAAATCTGGTACACAAGATCCAGTTTAGTAATGTAAAACGAGAACTGGAACTTTGGTATATCTCAGGATCATACGACCTTTTACAGGGAATACTAATCATCAATAAATATCAATACCCAGACCTAGATGAACAGAAGATAATCAATCAGATCGAAGATATTAAAAGGGATATCTGGATGCAGTTGATTTATGAAATGAGCGCGGTTGAAAAGGTGAAGATAATCAATCATGTTATCTATGAAACTCATGGATTTTCAGGCAATACTAGCAACCATCAGGATCCTCAGAATTCATATCTGAGTCAGGTATTAGAGAGCAAAAAAGGAAATCAGATCCTACTGGCAGTAATCTATTCGATTATTGCGCAAAAACTCGACATTCCCATTTATGGAGTTAACCTGCCTCAGCATTTCGTACTCGCCTATGTGGAGGAAGATCCATCCGAACTTAAAAGTAAATCGGAAAACGATTCAGAAAATAACATCCTGTTTTATATCAATGCATTTAATAAAGGTTTTCTTTTTGGAAGAAAAGATGTGGATGGATTCTTAAAACAACTTAATCTCAAACCTCAGCATCATTTCTATGAGCCTTGCAGTAATGTAGAGATCATTCAGCGGGTACTTAGAAACCTCATCAGTGCTTATGAAAAGCTATCAGCAGTTGAGAAAGTTGCAGAAGTTCAAGAGATGCTGGGTATTTTTCCGGACCCGAGATAGGGTGGGGAAAGTAATAAGTAATAAGTTATAGGTAATAAGTTATAGGTAATAAGTTATAAGTAAGGAGCTGAAAGGATAAAGGAGGAAAGAGCAAGGAACAAAGACTTTTTGCAGTAATTTTTAATTAGTCTGTTATCTGTTGTCAGATTTTGGAAAATACAATTAAATTCAAATCAGCAGTTAATTGTCCTTGTTCTTTTGTCTTGGTTCTTGGATCTTGATTCTTGGCTCTTGATTCTGTTATCTGTTGTCTGTTATCTGTTGTCAGATTTTGGAAAATACAATTAAATTCAAATCAGCAGTTAATTGTCCTTGTTCTTTTGTCTTGGTTCCTGGCTCTTGATTCTGTTATCTGTTGTCTGTTATCTGTTGGCAGATTTTGGAAAATACTGTAAATTTCAAATTAGCACTGAATTGTCTTGGTTCTTTTGTCTTGGTTCTTGGCTCTTGATTCTGTTATCTGTTGTCTGTTATCTGTTGTCAGATTTTGGGAAATACTGTAAATTTCAAATTAGCACTGAATTGTCTTGGTTCTTGGATCTTGGATCTTGGATCATTGTTAAAATTCCATTAAATAAGCCTTCAAAAATTCATCCAGGTCGCCATCAAGAACTGCCTGAGCATTGGATGTTTCATAATTTGTGCGCAAATCTTTCACCAGTTTATAAGGATGCAGCACATAATTCCGAATCTGTGAACCCCATTCTATCTTTTTCTTATTTCCCTCAATGGTTGCTGAAGCTTCCTGTCGCTTACGCATTTCTGCCTCATAAAGCTGTGATTTCAATAGTCGGATTGCATTCTCTTTATTTTGAAGCTGAGAACGTGATTCTTGATTTTTAATAATAATTCCAGATGGTTTATGATATAAACGAACGGCAGTTTCTACCTTATTCACATTCTGGCCACCAGCACCGCCAGAGCGGAAGGTTTCAAATTCAATATCTGCCGGGTTAACGTAGATCTCAATGGTATCATCTACCAATGGGTAGACATACACTGAAGCAAATGAGGTATGTCGCTTTGCATTTGAATCAAAAGGTGAAATTCTGACCAACCTGTGAACACCATTCTCGCCTTTTAAATACCCATAGGCAAAGTTGCCTTCAAATTGTATGGTTACAGTCTTGATTCCGGCCACATCGCCTTCTTGATAATCTTGTTCACTGACCTTGAAACCATGCTTTTCGCCCCACATAACATACATTCTGAGTAGCATAGCTGCCCAGTCGCAACTTTCGGTACCACCAGCCCCAGCAGTAATCTGCATCACCGCATTCAGCTGATCTTCTTCAGAACTGAGCATGTTTTTGAATTCTAGCTCTTCTACCTTTTTAACTGTAATATCAAATTGCTCCTTTAATTCGGCTTCGGTGGCATCTCCCGATTGGAAAAAATCGAGCATGACAGTAACATCTTCAACGGATGCTTCCGCAAGTTGGAACTCATCAGTCCATTTTTTCTTACTGTTTATCGAGTGTAATGCTTTCTCGGCTTCCTTAGGGTCATCCCAGAAATCGGGTCTCAGGGCAATATCCTGCTCATTTTTGAGATCATCTAACTTCTTGTCGATGTCAAAGATGCCTCCTCAGAGACGTTATTCTGTCTCTTAAATCCTGAATATTTTCTTTGGTCATAGTGCAAAAATAGAAAAAAATTACTCATCTATTGAGTAAAAGCTATAAGGATATTGAATCTTTTTAGCCAATAAATCTTAGAATCCGTCAGCCTTAATATCCTTTTCTGTAACAGGACCATACTTTGCTGCAATACCCTTAATATCTTCTGATTTACCAATCAATAAAAATTGAAGCTTATCTTTTGGAAAATATTTAGTAATGATCTCTTTTGACCTGGCCAGCGTGAGTCCATCAACATTACTCTGAAAATTATTAATGAACGACTCATTAAAACCATACCAAAACATCTGAGTTAATAAACCAGCTAATTGCCCGGCAGTTTCATAACGCGGCGGGAACTGCCCTTTAACATAATTCTTTGCCGAAGCCAGTGTCTTTTCGTTAAAACCTGTTGCATGTAAACTATCCAGTACATGCAAGGTTTTTTCAACTGTTGGAAGCGTAGTTTTTACGGCTGTAAAGGTTGAAATGGAGAAGGTGCCAGAGTTTTTTAAAGGCGAAAAACTACTTCTGGCTCCATAGGTGAGTCCAGAATTAACCCGAAGCTCATCATTTAACCAAGAAGTAAAGCGGCCACCAAAAACTGTATTAACCACTTCAATAGCCACAAAATCGGGGTTGTCGCGACGAATTCCCATTCCTCCAATTAAGAAAGTGGTTTCACGAGCATCTTCTTTATTCACCAGAAGTACACGGGCAGTTTGGGGTACACTCACAGCCTGAGCGGCAAGATTGCTCTGCGGAAGACCGGTCCTTTTCCATGCACCAAACAGGCTAATAATACGTGCTTTCATTACTTTTGTGTTGAAATCACCAACAATAGCAATAGCAGAACCTTGCGGACCGTAATTGTTTTTGTAAAAGGTCTTTAAATCATCTACACTGAATTTTCCAACCGTGGCTGGACTTCCATTTACAGGATTTGCATACACATGGGAACCATAGATGAATTTATCCCAGTAGGCATTGATCACATTTCTAGGGCTTAACTTTGCCTGCTCAAGATTTGAAAGAACTCGTTTTCTCTCCTTTTCAAATTCGTCTTTATCAAATACAGGATCCACCAGTACTTCTTTAAGAATTGGAAGAACCTTTTCAGCATCCTTAGCTGCAAATTTTGAGGTAATTGTGGCCGATTCTTTACTTGCATAGGTATTTAGATCTGCTCCTATAAAGTCAAGGTCCTCCTCAATTTTGATTTTTGAATACGATTTGGTACCATATTGTAAACCTGCGGCGGTTAAACTGGCTAAACCAGATTTCTCGGCATCATAAATAGCTCCAGCAGGAACAATGGCAGAAACACTGATCAACGGAACTTCATGCTGTTCCATCAGGTAAACGGTCAATCCATTAGGTAAAGTAAACTTTTCATAAACGGGAACCTTAAATGCCAAGGGTATTTTTTGGGCAATTGCCGGGCTAAAAAGCACTAATGCTATCAGAACAGCTGAGATATTTCTTACTAATTTCTTCATTTCCTTATTCTTCTACTTTAGATTTTAAAATACCTACAGTACGATTTGACTTATTAAAATATTGGCTTGCCACACGCTTCACATCCTCAATACTTACCTTTGAATATTCAGCAGGCGCATCGAACATCTTTCGGTAATCACCAAAAAATAATTCATACGTCCCGATATTATTCGACTTTCCATTGATCGTCTCAATTTGAGCATAAAACTCAATCAGCTTCTGATTCTTGATTTTTTGAAGTTCATTTTCAGTGATACCATCTTTTTTTATTTTATCAATCTCTGCATAGATAGCTGATTCTATATCTACTTCCTTTACTCCTTTTGCTGCAATAGCATATATATTGAACAGGTTAGGATCAAAGCTTTCGTTGAAATCTGATCCAACCATGTTTGCCAGCTGCTTTTTATCAACCAGTTCTGAATACAGTCTTGATGAGTTTCCGCTACTCAGTACTGCGTTCAGTATACTTAAGGAATAATAATCCTTATTTGTAGCTTCAGGCGTATGGTAACCAATCATTAAATAAGGACTTGGAACTTCTTTCTGAATGGTTACTCTGCGCTCTCCGGTTTGTGGAGGCTCAACCAGATGAACCGGTTTTGGAGGTGAGTTTGCAGGTATTGGAGCCATGTATTTCTCTGCCATCCGCTTAACTTCATCAACCTTTACATTCCCAGAAATTACTACCACACAGTTATTTGGAGCATAATAAGTCCTGAAATATTTTTCAAGGTCTTCCTTTGTCCAGTTTTTTATATCCGTCTCATAACCAATTACCGTCCAGTGATATGGATGTTCCTGAAATGCACTTGCGTTCAATGCATCACTTAACATATTCCATGGAGAATTTTCAAGACCTGTGCTGCGTTCAGAAAGAACTACACCACGCTCACTTTCCACCATTTTAGGATCAATGTTCAAGCTGGCAATACGATCTGACTCGAGGTCAAAAATAGTTTCCATTGCATTTACTGGAAACCAATCCGTATAAACCGTAACATTCTGGGTGGTATATGCATTATTAGCTCCCCCATTAAATTCCATGGATTGGTCAAACATTTTAGGCCCGTATTTCTTTGCCCCATTAAACATCATATGCTCAAAAAAATGAGATAAGCCTGTGATACCAGGATGTTCATTTCGGGAACCTACCTTATAGAACAAGTACATATTGGCATTGGGGATTGAATTATCCTCGGCAACCAGGAATTTCATTCCGTTATTTAAGGTAAATGACTTAATATCATCAGCCTTGGTTTGGGCAAACACAGGTATGCAACAGCCCATGAGCAGAATGCTTAGTAATTTCTTCATTGGTATGTATTTGGCTAATTGGAATTTTATTCAAATTAATAGATATTAAGTCTAATTTTACAATAAAATTAATTTTTCTTTAACCTATTATCGGAATTTATGCTTCCCCGCCATAATTTAACTTCAACAGATTCATTCAAAGCCCTTTCTGACCATTTCAACAGGATCAAAAAGGAGAAAATAATGGATCTATTCAAGGATAAGACTCGATTTAAACAATTTTCAATAACCTTCGGCGATATTTTGCTTGATTACTCCAAGAACAGAATCAATTCAGAGACCCATGAACTATTATTGAATCTAGCCAAAGAATGCAAATTAAAAGAAGCAATTGAAGCTATGTTCAGAGGTGAAAAAATCAATGAAACTGAAGATAGGGCAGTTTTACATACCGCATTGCGTAACCCAAACCATTCGGGTTTTAAGCTGGAGGGTAAAGATATATTAGCTGATATTCATCGAGTTTTAACTAAAATGGAACAGTTTTCTGATCGGGTGATCAGTGGGAAATGGAAAGGTTATACTGGCAAAGCAATTACTCATATTGTGAATATTGGAATCGGGGGATCAGATCTGGGACCCCTTATGGTAACAGAAGCACTAAAAGCCTATAGTAATCATATAAAATTACACTTTGTTTCAAATGTGGATGGCTCTCATATCGTAGAAACACTTAAAGAACTTGATCCGGAAACTACCCTATTCATGATTGCTTCCAAAACATTTACTACTCAGGAAACTATGGCAAATGCCTTTTCTGCTCGTAACTGGTTTCTGAAAGGAGGCGCCGCTGAAGAAGATGTGGCCAAACATTTTGTGGCCATTTCAACCAATGAGCAAGAAGTTTCAAATTTCGGGATTGATACGGCTAATATGTTTGAATTCTGGGATTGGGTTGGTGGAAGATATTCGCTGTGGAGTGCCATCGGACTTAGCATAGCCTGCGGTATCGGGTTTTCCAATTTTAAGGCTTTATTGGATGGTGCACATGATGCCGATGAGCATTTCAGAAATGCAGACTTTGATAAAAATATTCCAGTGACTCTGGCATTACTAGGTGTGTGGTACACCAATTTTTTTGGTGCTGAAAGTCAGGCCATTTTGCCATATGATCAGTATATGCATCGCTTTGCTGCCTATTTCCAGCAGGGAGATATGGAAAGTAATGGAAAATCAACCGATCGCAATGGTATGGCTATCCACTATCAAACTGGTCCGGTGATCTGGGGTGAGCCCGGCACTAATGGACAGCATGCTTTCTTTCAACTCATACATCAAGGCACCAAACTAATTCCTTGTGATTTTATAGCACCCGCTCAGAGCCATAATCCAATTGGAAATCATCATCAATTACTGTTATCTAATTTCTTTGCTCAGACTGAAGCCTTGATGAATGGCAAGAGCAAAGATGAGGTTGTGGCTGAACTGAAAGCAGCCGGAAAGACTGAAGATGAAGTAAAAAAACTAGCACCATTCAAGATTTTTGAAGGTAACAGGCCTACCAACTCGATACTGATTAAAAAAATCACGCCCCACACATTAGGTTCACTTATTGCGATTTATGAACATAAAATATTTGTTCAGGGTTTAATATGGAACATTTTCAGTTTCGATCAATGGGGAGTTGAGCTGGGCAAGCAACTAGCTGGGCGTATTTTACCAGAGTTGGAACATGAAAAACCGGTTAGTGCGCATGATGCCTCAACTAATGGCTTGATTAATCAGTATAAGGTTTGGAGAGGGGAAAGGGGAAAGGGGAAAGCTGAAAGCTGAAAGCTGAAAGCTAAAAGTTATAAGTAATAAGTAATAAGTAATAAGTTATAGGTAATAAGTAAGGAGCTGAAAGGGGAAAGCGGAAAGCTAAAAGCTGAAAGGGGAAAGGGGAAAGGGGAAAGCTGAAAGCTGAAAGCTAAAAGTTATAAGTAATAAGTAATAAGTTATAGGTAATAAGTAAGGAGCTGAAAGCGGGAAGCTGAAAGGTGAATCCTACTGTGGGCTCAATTTAATCTGAAACAATTTATCCCATTTCTTACCGGTTACAAATAGGCGTTTGCCTTTACTATCCCAGGCAATGCCATTCAATACAAATCCATCAAAATCTTTCATTGCTCTGTCTGAATCCGGATAAAGATTCGTCAAATCAACCTCGCCTGTGACCTGACCATTTACAGGGTCAATCATCACAATGCGATTGGAATTATAAATATTCGCAAAAATTCTATCCTTAATAAATTCAAGCTCATTCAGCTCATTCACCGGCCCATTGTGATCATAAACCTCGATAGAACCTTCTTGCATATACGTATCCTTATTCAGAATAAAAATTGAATTACTACCATTGGTACTGTAAATAACCTTCCCATCATTGCACAAGCCCCAGCCTTCTCTCTGGTACTGGCCCTGAAATTCACGAAGTAATTTGAATGAGTTCAAATCAAATTCAAGGTTCAGGTTGTTCTGATAGGTAAGCATCAAAATTTTATCGCCAACAATGGTTATTCCTTCAGAAAACAGCTCATCTCTAACCTTCGTAATCTGCAAAATTTTGCCAGTAGCAGGATCCGTCTTACGCAGACTTGACTCAGCCAACAAGCCATCACTTTCATATAAAAAGCCGTTGTGAAATTCTAATCCCTGAGTATATGAACTGGTATCATGCTTCAAGGTCTGCTGAACAGTAAAATTGAATTTTTGGGGTATAAGCGTAGATTTTACGACAATATTAGTACTGATCTCTTCTGGCTCAGCATTTCCACGGTAAATCTTCGCGGTTATCGACTTCATACCCAGTGGAAGTTCATTTGTTGGTACACTAACAGGCTTTTCTCCTGCCGACTTCTGTATTTTGACTCCATCGGCAAAATACACGATAGAATCTGCCTTTGCCTTTAAACTGAGCTCCAGATTTACTGAATCACCAAGGTTTACAGAAGTTCCTGCCTCTGGACTAATCCAACTAGATGCAGAGCTGGTGTTTTCTTTAGGCTCATTCGAACATTTCGCAAATAAGAAAATCGAACATAGAGAAAGACAAATTAATTTATTTCGCATGATTGCATTTTTAAAGCATCGAGCCAATCTTATGGCCAAAATGCATCTTCAATATGGTTAATTACTGGCTTGCCAAAATTATCAAACAAAACTGAAATTATATCAAATCTTATTTCATGCTGATGGCTCATTAAATGAACGTATTCATCAGCAGCAAGCACCATTTGTTTTTGTTTATCAGGATTTACAAAATCTTCTGGATCAGCAAAAAAATTATTCCTTCGTGTTTTTACTTCAACAAAAATAATAGTTGAGTTTTTATAGACGATCAGATCAATCTCCGACTTTTTAAACACCCAGTTCTCTTCCAGAATCTCATACCCTAACTCTTCCAGATATCCCTTTGCCAGCTTTTCACCATCCCTGCCTAAGATATTATGACTGGCCATTATTTGAGGATCACGGAGCCCAGAAAATTGGAAATCCCCTTTTCAACTTCTTTAACCTGCATATAATGCCGCATCAGTATGCTCTGATTATCACTATCAGTCTCAGCCTGAATATCATCACGAATTTTCTTAAGAATACGGTCAACCTTACGCTTCTTTAAATGAAAAATTCCTCCTAGGATTGTTAATCTCAGATTTTCACTCTCGTTTCTGACGTAGATCTTCCTTTTTGCATACCAGTTATCACTTAATATATAGGGTGAGGATACCATCGATATAGCAAGGTCGGCAATCTCATGATCTGTATGTTTAATAAAATCCTGTTCGGTAGGTAAGGCCCCGTTCTCGAGCTGCTTTTTATATTCATCAATGATTCTGGCGCACAAGGTATTTTCAAAATTGACATCGGCCAGATTACCAATAATATAGGGAGCAATATAGGTGTCGGTAATATCATCCCAATGCACTAATTCATGCCCATAGTTTAATAAAAGACGAATTATTTCTCGTTCCTGCTTTTCATCGGTGTCGGATATCCCGGGAAGTTCAGGCTCAATGGAAACAGGAATGGTATCCGGATTATTCTGAGGTGTATAGCTATTGTTGTCTTTTTTTATTTTTCCTAAACGGATCTTATTTAATTCTGAAATAAGTACTCTTTCTTCAATCTGTAGCAGTGAACTGCACTCCCGAACAAAAACTGAAGCTTTGATACCATCAGGAATCTTGGCAATACTCTCTACAACCTCACGGATAATTCCCGCCCTTTTGATGGGATCATTTCCAGCATCCTTTAGCAGAATACCAGTCTTGTATAAAATAAAATCCTTTTTATTCTGCTCGATATGAGTTTTAAAGGCAGTACTCCCAAATTCTTGCACATACGAATCAGGGTCATGGCTATCCGGAAAGTTTACCACCTTTACGTTCAATCCTTCTTCAAGAATCATATCCAATCCTCTTAACGAAGCTTTTATTCCGGCTTCATCCCCATCATACAGAATAGTAATATTTTTTGTGAACCGACCGATCATTCGAATCTGCTCGATAGTTAGTGATGTGCCTGATGAAGCAACCACATTTTCTACCCCAGCCTGGTGGACCGACAAAACATCGGCATATCCTTCTACCAAGTAGCAATTGTCTTCATCGCGCATTGGTTTCTTAGCAAAGAACAATCCATAAAGCACATTCGACTTATGATAAATGTCGCTTTCTGGAGAATTAACATATTTAGGCACAGCCTTATCCGTCTTTAAGGTACGGCCGCCAAAACCAATTACTCTCCCGGTAAAACTATGAATCGGGAACATGACTCTACCACGAAAACGATCGTATAATTTTTCATTATCCTTGCGGATGGTTAAACCGGTATCTTCCAGGAATTGAATATTATATCCTTCCTTTAAACCTTGCTGAGTTAATGCATCCCAAACATCTGGCGAATAGCCTAATTCAAATTTTTTAATAATATCATCACGGAAACCTCTCTCCTTAAAGTAGCTGAGTCCGATACTTTTCCCTTCATCAGTTTCCATCATTTGATGATGGAAAAATTTGGCGGCCCAGCCAGAAACGATGTATAAACTTTCTCGCCGATCGTTTACAGCCTGCTCTTCAGGAGAATTTTCAACCTCCTCAATCTCAATACTATATTTATTGGCCAGATAACGGAGTGCTTCCGGATAGGTGGCCTTTTCATGTTCCATAATAAAACGAACCGAATCACCCCCCTGCCCACATCCAAAGCACTTAAATATGCCTTTCCCAACTGATACATGAAAAGAAGGAGTCTTTTCATTGTGAAAAGGGCAGAGACCGATCATACTAGTACCGCGCTTTTTCAAGGACACAAAATCGCCTACAACTTCCTCAATACGGGATGTTTCAATGATCTTGTCTACGGTCTCTTTAGGAATCAAACTATTTATTTGGAATTTAAAATTAGTAATTTTTTTGTTCTGAAAATTGAAAGGCTAATAAATCAGGGAAAAATTCAAGTCTATCCTTTCTAGAGATGAAAATGCCTTATGCCTGAAATATAAATCCATACAGAAAGATTTACGATCAGGGATCCTAAAACCTTATCTTATTTATAGCCCTTATGCAGGATTAAAAAACTGGCTCGTTCCTCTCTTTTAAAAGGGATATCCCAATTACCCTGATAAGTAATCTTAGTAGGCAAGAGGGTTTTATCTTGGCCAAAATACCCTAATTCAATATTCATCTGCACATCAAAATCGAAGGCTAGATTATCATATTTCATGTCTACATAACGACCAAGAATCTGAAAATTACGCATATCAAAGATCGTGGTTAATTCCTTGATCATTAATCCATCTTTGGTCCAATTGGAAAGATCAGGTTTCATCTTAACTTTAAAACGGTATACCGGGATTGAATCGAGGTAGGTTCCTCTAAAAAAGGAGTAATCATAGTACTGCCTCATGTTCGGCGTAAAGATCTGAGTCTTACTACCAATAAAAGGAACTCCTTTGATAGGGCGCCCGGGACTAAATATTAAGGTCTTCAATTTATCTTTATACGACTCATTGCTTTCGCCTTTGGCTCCGGTTATTGGTGCTGATGGAACAAAGTCTGAGTTATAGGCATTCATAAAGATGTAGTCAAACATCTCTACGGTATAGAGTGAAAATTTTCCATTCTTTTTATAGACCTTTCCTTCGTCTTTCTTTTCAAGAAATTGCATTTTATAAGGCCCATCATTATTATGATAAATTTTACGGTAAATATTTCCCTCAACTGCATTCTTCTTATCATAGGTAAAAACCCTGTTTTCGGCCGTGAATGTGTACTTCTTCATGTTGCGGAAGGCCTCGTAGAAGCTGGTATCATTGATGATTTCATTGATAAAGCTTTCAACTGTTAAACGTGTTGAAGTAACTGTTATCGCCGAATCAATGGTGACCGTAAGTACCGTATCGGGGTTGAAACGAGGAATCTGCTGAGCGAAACTAAGGCTACAAATGCTCATTAAGCTCAGAATAAAATATAGTCTCTTTATCATAAAATTTTACCTCTTTGGCTGGATCAGCAGCCAATTAATTTCCTAACTGCTTCAGGGCAATGTAGGTCATTAAACCAGTGCTTAATCTAAGTGAATCTTCATCCACATCAAACGTTGGTGTATGTACTGAGGATGTGATTCCGCGTGAAACATTTCCAGTTCCCAGTCGGTAGAAACATGCATCAGAAACCTGCGAATAATAGGCAAAGTCTTCAGCAGCCATCCAAATATCCAGATCAAGAACGTTTTCTTTCCCTAAATAGTCTTCGGCATAGGCACGGGCATCAGCAGTAAGCACTTCTTCATTAATTAGAAATGGATATCCACGAACAATATTAAAATCACAGCTCCCACCCATTGCTTCGGCAATACCTTCGGCCATTTTTTTCATTTTTTCATGTGCCTTAGTTCTCCAGTCTTCATCCATGGTACGGAAAGTGCCTTCTAGATAGACCTCATTGGGTATCACATTGGTTGCACCATTGGCAATCACTTTCCCAAATGATAAAACAGAAGGAGTTTTAGGATCAGCCACACGACTAATGATCTGCTGTAATGCAATGATGATATGGGAAGTTATTAGTACAGGATCTATATTTTGTTGAGGTTGAGCCCCATGACCACCCTTTCCATGCACCGTTACATAAATCTCATCCGTGGAGGCCATATATTTTCCGGCGCGGAAACCAACCTTACCTGATTCGATCAATGGCATCACATGCTGACCAAGCACTGCATCTGGTTTTGGATTTTCCAATACACCTTCTTTAATCATCATATTTGCACCACCGGGTAATTTCTCTTCGGCAGGCTGAAATATCAATTTTACTGTCCCGCCAAATTCATTCTTCAGCTCGGTCAGTATTTTTGCTGTTCCCAGAAGTGAGGAAGTATGCACATCATGTCCGCAGGCATGCATAACCCCCGGATTTTTCGATTTATACACCACATCATTTGCTTCAACGATTGGCAGTGCATCCATATCGGCCCTGAGAGCCACCACAGCATCTGATTGCTTTGCTCCTTTGATCAAGGCTACCAATCCGGTATTAGCCATTTTCTTGTATTCAATGCCAAGTTCATCCAGCTTTTGGGCTACATAAGCACACGTCTCGAATTCATGAAAGGAAAGTTCAGGATTAGCATGTAAATGGCGGCGGTTAGCTACAACATCGCTATGAATCTGATTGGCTAGGTAGGTAATTTTATCTTTTAACATTATTGAAGAATTATAGTTTCAGAGAAAATGAACATGGAGGAATAAACCCTCTTCAGTTCATTCATAAATTTTTCAGCTTCGAGCCGGGTCCGAAAATCACCAACTCTAACCCGGTAATTTGGCTGTAAATAACTGATATAAACGTTGTATGCTGGAAAGCGTATTTTGAATTTTGCTTGCTCTGCATAGGCCAGCTGGCGCTCCAAACCGGAAAATATCTGAACCCTGAAACCAGATATTTCAATACTACTCCCCAATCTGTTATTCTTACTCAGTGCCAAACGTTTTGCAATCAGGCTATCGATCTGCGGATCTTTTGTAACCTGCACCACCCCTCTTTCCTGTGCTGAAACGCTATGGATGCAAACGATAAGAAACAAAAATCCGATGAAATTTTTCCAGCCCATTAGCCTATTCTACTCCAACACCATGACAGTTTTTATATTTTTTACCACCTCCGCAAGGACAAGGATCATTTCTTCCGATCTTATTCTCAACGCGAATAGGCTGCGTTTTTTGTAATTCCCTGGTATCGTCAACCGGCATGCCACCTGCAGTCTGCCCTAGTTCAGGTTTTGATACCTTTAACTTACTCAAATCCTGACGCTGCTGAGGACGAGCCTCACGAACCTGACTTGGGTCTTGCGATGGTATATTTCCTTTAAACAGGAAGCTGACAATATCTTTATTTACCGTTGCAAGCATTTGTTTGAACATATTAAATGCTTCCATTTTATACACGATCAATGGATCTTTCTGCTCATAAACAGCATTCTGAACAGATTGCTTCAAGTCATCCATCTCACGCAAATGCTCTTTCCAGGCATCATCGATTAGTGCCAAAACAACGGTCTTTTCGAAGGCTTTGAACACATCATGACCTTTGCTATCCACCGCTTTTTTAAGATTGGCAGCTACCTGTACCGAACGAACCCCGTCAGTGAATGGAACTACTATATTTTCAATCTGATCGCCACGTTCTTTCAACACATCCCGAAGTACCGGGAAAGTTTGCTGGGCGATTGCTTCCAGTTTACGATGATAGAAACTCTCGATTTTTTCAAAGATTCTGTCTGTAAGATTATGAATATTGGTTTCGGCAAATTGCTTTTCAGTCATTTCTGGATCTACCAAGAAGATGCGAATGATCTCCATCTCGAAGCCTTCATAATTACCCTGCTCTTTGTATTCCGAGCAGATATCTTCCACCACATCAAAAATGGTATTATTCAGATCTACATCCAGACGCTCTCCAAACAAAGCATTTTTACGTTTTGCATAGATCACCGAGCGCTGAGAGTTCATCACATCATCATACTCTAGCAATCGTTTACGAACGCCAAAATTGTTCTCTTCCACTTTACGTTGTGCACGCTCAATAGATTTGGTGATCATTGAGTGCTGAATTACTTCACCTTCCTCAATACCCATTCTAAGCATAATATTAGAGATACGCTCTGATCCGAATAAACGCATCAGGTTATCTTCTAATGAAACGAAAAACTGACTTGAACCCGGGTCACCCTGGCGACCAGCACGACCACGCAGCTGTCTGTCGACACGACGGGATTCATGACGCTCAGTACCTACAATTGCCAAACCACCTGCTTCTTTAACACCTGAACCAAGCTTGATGTCTGTACCACGACCTGCCATATTGGTAGCAATGGTTACTGTTCCTGCCTGCCCCGCTTCTGCAACGATATCCGCTTCTTTCTGGTGAAGTTTTGCATTCAGTACATTATGTTTGATGCCTCTGAGTTTAAGCATTCTGCTCAGGAGCTCCGAGATTTCAACTGAAGTTGTACCCACCAAAACCGGTCGGCCAGCTTGTGTTAATCTGGTAATTTCATCTGCAACAGCATTGTATTTCTCACGAACAGTGCGGTAGACCATGTCTTCCTCGTCCTTACGCTTAGCTATAACATTGGTAGGGATTTCAACTACATCAAGTTTATAAATCTGCCATAACTCGCCAGCCTCCGTTACTGCCGTACCCGTCATACCACAAAGCTTGTGATACATTCTAAAGAAGTTCTGCAGGGTGATGGTGGCATAGGTTTGTGTGGCATCCTCTACCTTCACATTTTCTTTTGCCTCGATGGCCTGATGTAATCCGTCAGAATAACGACGTCCATCCATGATACGGCCTGTTTGCTCATCAACCAATTTAATTTTACCCTCGTCAACGATATATTCTACATCAATTTCAAAAAGAGTATACGCTTTTAACAGCTGATTAACGGAATGTATACGTTCAGATTTGATTGAAAAATCGCGCATCAGCGCATCTTTCGTTTCCACCTTCTGTTCTGTTGAAAGAGTTGATTTTTCAAGCTCAGCGATTTCAGTACCTACATCAGGCATCACAAAGAAATTCTGATCTTCGCCAGAACTAGTGATCAGTTCGATACCTTTTTCAGTTAATTCAACCTGATTATTTTTTTCATCAATCACAAAGAAAAGCTCAGAATCTACCTTTGGCATCTCCTTGTTTTGGTTTTCCATGTAATAGTGCTCCGATTTGGTAAGCACTTGTTTCATACCGGGCTCACTCAAAAATTTGATCAGCGCCTTACTTTTTGGCAAACCACGATACGCTCTTAATAAGGCTAAACCACCTTCCTGCGGACCGCCATGACCTTCGTTTATTGATTTTTTAGCCTCATTTAAAACACCGTTAATGAAATTTTTCTGCGCAGTGACCAATCGCTCAATACGTGGTTTCAGATCATAAAATTCATGCTCATCGCCT
Organism: Sphingobacteriaceae bacterium; assembly: GCA_947479815.1. Taxonomy (GTDB): domain Bacteria; phylum Bacteroidota; class Bacteroidia; order Sphingobacteriales; family Sphingobacteriaceae; genus Daejeonella. The sequence continues at coordinate 18,644 of CANKAT010000007.1, read as the reverse complement.
CGAGGAATCGGCCCAGAAATAATCAATGGAGTTCTTGCATCATCAATCAAAACCGAATCCACCTCATCAACCATGGCAAAGTGCAATTTACGCTGAACCAGACTTTCCGGATTCAATGTCATATTGTCACGCAGGTAGTCGAAACCAAATTCATTATTGGTACCAAATGTAATATCGGCTAGGTAGGCTTTACGTCTTTCTTCAGAATTTGGCTGATGCTTATCAATACAATCAACCGTTAAACCATGAAATTCGAATAGCGGTCCGTTCCATTCAGAGTCACGACGAGCCAGGTAATCATTTACGGTTACGATGTGAACACCCTGCCCTGATAGTGCATTAAGGTAGGCCGGTAATGTGCCAACAAGGGTTTTACCCTCACCAGTTGCCATTTCGGCAATCTTACCTTGGTGTAATACAATACCACCAATCAGCTGCACATCATAATGAACCATATTCCAGGTTACTTCGGTACCTGCAGCAAGCCATGTATTATGGTGCGTAGCTTTATCGCCATTAATAATCACATTCTTTTTGCGAGCAGCCAGTTCACGGTCGGCCTGTGTTGCACTTACCTCAATCGTTTTATTTTCAGTGAAACGGCGAGCGGTATCCTTCATTACAGCAAAGGCTTCAGGCAAAATTTCGATTAGCACTTTTTCAAGTTCAGCATCGCGATCTTTCTGAAGCTTATCCAACTGATCGTATAATGCGGTTTTCTCATTGATCGGAAGATCTTCAGATTCAGCTTTAGCCTTAACTTCAGCAATCTCTACATCAATTTCGGCAAGATATTCTTTAATTCGGACTTTAAAATCAAGAGTTTTCTGCCTCAATTCATCATTGCTTAAAGCAGATAATTTAGCGTATTCTTCTTTGGTTTTTTCAACCAATGGCTGAATTAACTTTATATCACGGTTTGATTTGCTACCGAAAAGCTTACTAATAAGTGCTAACATATAAATGCGAAATAATAAAATCAAAATATACAACAACTAAGCCACAGCTAATAATTAGCCAGAATGGCACAATTGGAGTGCAAAATTACGATTATTAATTAGGAATTAAAGATTATGAAGGCACAGGATTTTCTGAAGAACAGAACATTGTCTAATTAATGTTGCTTTCTATTCTTAGTTGACATATCTTTTACTTTCTTGAGTCGAGAAAACCATTTTTCCGCATTTTTGCGATATATTTTATCTACAACTTCACGCGGCAGTTTCAGCCCTCTGAATTCTCCCTCCACTTTAGGTACTCGCATTTTTTCATCTGTAGTAAAAAACTTCCAGTGACGCATCCAAACTTCATGCGAATGTTTTTTGATTCCTTCAGAATCCGTTATTCCATTATTAACAATATCCATAGCGCCTCTTCTAAGATCGGTTCCATAAATGATCCTATCCTGGTATTTTATGAAAAAGTCATGGACCTTTTGCCATTCAGTTAATGCCTGATACTGAAGATGAGAAATACGTTCGGCCATATCTACGGCCATATTCGGAAATTTATCAAGGCGTTTTGCTAGTTCATCAACACTCCACTCCAAACTTCCGAGGTGGGCGCCTATAAATATCAGATCTGGGTGCTTAGCAAGCATATTATCCCTGGCATTGATGTAATCTTCATAGGATGGACGTTCAGGGTGTAAGTACATGTGCTCATCAGGATGGGCCCGGGCATAATCCCTGTTTCCATTCACAGTCATTTTTTCTAAAGGCAACCAGGAATTCTTGTGCTCTCCTAAGTGACCGATTAAAGGAATTTGATTTTTAGCCATGTAATCGAGGATAGGGTCAAATCGCGGATTATCAATCATAACCAGCTTACCATTTTTATCCTTCAAGAAAAACCCAATATTCTTCCATACTTTAACGCCAATGGCCCCTTTGGATACTGAATTTTTTATGTAGGAAATTGCCTCTTCCTGCCAGCCATCATTATTAAAATTTTCAAGTGAAAAGGCAGTGACCCAGGCAACGCGGGTAGGATAAGCTTTTATCATCTTGATTGAAAATTCTTGCTGCTCTTCAAGCGGCTTACCCTTATCTTTATATACATTCAAATTCAGGATACGGAAATTATCCTGTTCCGCCTGATTTATAAAAATTGTATCTGCATCAGAATTGATATGAAAATGGGCATCGATTTTATCAAGAGATTTAAAATCATCAAGAGTATAATACGCTGAATCAGCCTGTTTATTTTCTGATTTTAAATTACTTAATTGTGAACACTGTTGCAAAAAACCTGCAAGAGGAATCAAAAACAGGTATTTGCACCTTCTAAAACATTTCATAGGTTGTGTTATTAAATTCAAGACTTAGATACGCTGATGGTTAAGATTATTTAAATACTTATTTCCAAACCACGCCATTATTATTTCTAATGCCATTGGCAGGAAAAGGATGCTTGCCATCAAAGGGATAAAGTGCCTTTTGATCTTCAATTACAATCATTTTTTCATTTAAAGTTCCATCCTTATTCAAGGATTTACTAAGGTCAAGCCCTAGATGTTTAGCCAGGAATGGGTAAGCTGCAATACGTTTGTTTTCATCATAGCCATGTTTATCATTGGGGAGATGAACATTTTCAACATTATTGGGCTTACCCAGCAAATTATAAATGTATTTGGCATGAGGATATTCAACTTCCGGATTGTTTTTTGTCCAATCGTCGCCATCCGAGATCAGTAACATAGGCCGTGGTGCAGCTAGAGCGGCAATCTCTACATTGTTAGTTTGAAAACCGGGGCTTTTATGAATAGGCATACCGCTTTCGCAAATACATCCTCCAAAGAAATGTGCGGAAACCATTACTACAGGTACGGACACTGCAATGCGATCATCGACAGCAGTTAGCAAAAAAGTCTGGGTTCCTCCCCCTGATGCACCTGTAATTCCAATCTTTTTAGGATCGGCGCCCATCATAATCAAAAAATCAATCCCACGAATGCTGTTCCAGAGCTGCAATTTTAATGCTTCCGGATGCTTATGCACCCAGCCAATTTCCTCCATCTGACCATAGCCAACCGCATCATAAGCCCAGACCATAGCCCCCATACGTGCCAGCGATGCAAATCTTTTTTGTGCATCCGGGCGGTAGCGACCAACATCACCCGGTAAAGTCCAATGCCCGTGGGTGTTTAATATACCAGGCAGCACCCCTTTGGCATTTGTTGGGGTATATAAACTTCCTGTAACATACACTCCAGGAAGGCTTTCAAAGGCTACATTTTGTACCTGATAACCATCAAAAACACGTTTTTCGCCAAAAATAGGCTTAAGAGGCCCTTTTTTAGGATATTTTTCTAAACCCGCACCTTTCAAAATGTGAGTCCTGATTTCCTTGGCTCTATTTTGCCAAGCGGCGCTTGTTGTATACTCCTTTTGCTGTAAGTTGAGAAATGATTTTCCTTCCTCCTCAGTCCAGTAATTACCAACGCAAAGCATTGGTGTTGAAGTGTTTTTTAAATTTTTATCTTGTGATATAGAGGTCTTGACCGAAAGCATCAAAGCAAACACAATCAAGAATGTATTTTTAATTGTCTTCATATATAATTAAGGATTAATGAATTACTAGCATTCCTGATAGCAATTCCATATAAAAAATGGTGTAAAAGATTTATAAATAATCTGTTTCTCTACATTTAATACAACACAAGCGGGTGATATTTAATACTCACTAACTGATTAAAATGAGTATTCCTTACCATCCCTTGCAGATGCATAAATTGCTAAAACAATTTCAACCGCTTTCCTAGCTTCATTCCCGTTGATCTCGAAAGGGGTTCCTGACTCAATAGATTCGATGAATGCTAAAATATTTTTTTGATGTGATTCGTATGAAATTGCTGATGGATCAGATACCCCACCCCCTCCGTGAATTTCTTTAAACCTGTTTAAAATCTGTAAATCTTCATCCGTCTGATCTGCAAACTGCCAAACAGTAAACGCATTTTCAACCAGGATTGCAGTTCCACGAGTTCCGGTAATTTCTATACGGCGAAACTGCCCTGGAAAAGAAGCGGTGGAGCCATAAATTCCGCCTAAAGACTTATTTTTAAATTTCACGATGGCTGTTGCAGTGTCCTCAACTTCTATATCGTGCCCTCTGGTTGCAAAATAGGCACTTAAAGAATCGATGGGCCCTACAAGGTATTGAAGCAGATCTATCATGTGAATAGACTGGTTCATTAGTGCACCACCCCCATCGAGCGCCCATGTTCCCCGCCATTTACTTTTATAATATTCATCACTTCGCCACCAGGGTACATGTACAGATGCATAACTGATGTTTCCGAACCGGCCCTCCACAATAGCTTTTTTCAGTATCGACACTGAGTAATTATACCGGTAATTGAAAATTCCACCCAGATAAGTACCCGCATTTTTATGAGCAACAATCATTTTATCTATGCGTTCAAGCGATATTTCCATTGGTTTCTCGCATAACACATGCTTCCCATACTTGGCAGCCTCCAGGGCTGGCTCCATATGATTTCCACTTGGCGTTGCAATGGTCACTATATCTATTGCACTCGACTTCAACATCTCTGCATAATTTGCAAAGACCTTGCAATTGTATTTTTTAGCAAATGTATTTGCATTAGCCGGATCAGAGCTGCATACTCCTGCAAGATTTGCATTCCCTAAACTTTGGATGGCTTGTGCATGAATATCAGCAATCAACCCAGTCCCTATTATCCCAAAATTCCAGATTCTCATTTATCTTAAAAGCAATCTATTGACAATTACTTTGCATAATTTCCATTTAGTTAGAATTTATTTTAAAACCCCAACCATAAAATGATTATTTGAGTGCCGCCTTGGCCACTCTCAAAGAATTTCCACTCAAAATTTTCTGTATTACATCATCCGAATATCCCATTTGAACCATTCCTACTGTGAACAAAGGCCAGTTGGTCCAAGACATACTTTGCACCATTTCGGCAGTCTCCTTGAAATTATCATCAGGCCAAAGGGCTTCCCAACGGGTTCTGCCTACTTGCTTGGATGCGGTAATCTTTCTACTTTCTGCGGCTGCAAAACTAGAGGTATATGAGATATCTGTTCCTATAGCTACATGATCACTTCCAAATTTTTTCACTACGTAATCAATATGCTTCATCATTGAGGAAATATCGCCTGTTCCGCCCAAGAATCTTGGAATACAACAGATTCCTATATATCCGCCCGTATCAGCAATTGCACGAATTACATGATCAGGTTTTGAACGAATATGATGATTAACAGAGGCAATAGTGCTATGACTTGCTACCATGGGCTTTTGGGAAAGTTGCGCAGCTTCCAAGCTTGTCTGCCATCCAGAATGCGCAATATCTACAATTACTCCAACCCTGTTCATCTCCTGTATAACAGAACGTCCAAAATCACTAAGTCCGCCATTTGATTTTTCGGCACAGCCATCACCGATTACATTCCTGCGATTGTATGTAAGATGCATCATTCTGATCCCTAACTGGAAGAAAACGCTGATGTATCTTAATTCTTCTTCAACAGAAACCCATTCCCCGGGTAAAGGAACGCCATTCCCTGAAAAATAAAGTGCATGGCGATTTTCTTTTTTAGCTTTAAAAATATCTTCTGGAGTAACGGCCTTTCCTACAAAATCTCTCATCATATCCGTAGCATAGGTAAAATGTGACAAGCGCTTTAGCAAGCGCTTTACATCATTACCTTCTTCACCGGCATTCTGAATAATGCAAGTTACCCCTGATGCTTCCCAGGCATTTTCAAATTCCTCTCTTTCTTTTTTATCTAGAACAAAACGAGTCATAGACATATCTTCCTGCATATCTTGAACTTCAAGCGAAGATGCCTTAGCGTTTAATGCAGAGTTAATCAGTTCGCCATTATATGCGGCCCTAGGCATAAAGCCATAAGCATCAATTACCAAAGAGTTTTTATGCAATTCTAATCCATGTTCAAGCTGCTTTTGAGTTGGCTTCAGGATATTTTTTGCCATTTCAAAATCAGCCTTAATCTGATCATTTATTCGAAATTGCTTCTGTAAGCTGTCTTGACTAAAAAAAGCTTTTTGATTCAGCTTAGAAGGATCACCCAACTCTGAGCCTAATCCTCCTAGTACGCTATTGCTCGCTAAACTTAGGCCCGCCAGACCAGAATATTTCAAAAAATCTCTTCGTTTACTTTTCATTAAAGATTTTCATTTAATATTTAGAAGCAAAATTATCTGCAAAAGCATTGATCTCCGTATCGGTTAAATGAGAGCCGGAATTAATTACAATCCGGTACCTTAATGTCAGCGATTTGCCTGCCGGAATAACATAGTTCAACTCTTCTTTACCCGCAGTGAAATCTTTCACTCCAAACGGATTTGCTGCAAACAATCCATATCCACGAGCATGCCAATAAGTGGGATAGCTTAGGTTTTTAGGATGGTCGCAAATGACTAGTGAAATTTTTTCATTGCCAATATTCCCGTAAAGATCCATCCACTTTGCACGCTTGCCCCAGATGGCCTCACCGGTAATTCCTTCACTGCTTCTGTAATTTCCGGTTACTCCATCATTTGACATTTTTTTCACTGTGGTTGGATGGCCCTGAGCATCAGTAAGAATTACATCCTCTTTAGAAGGTAATTCAAGTTGGCGAGCAACACGAATTCCGAAGCTCCCCTCCTTGGTATCTTTCATCGTAATCGCTTCGCCACTAGAAGTTAAGGTAGTAATGCGGTCAATAATTCGAGTAGATCCATTTGCGATAAAATGAAATTCAGTTCGCTCGGCAATAAGACGTTTGCCATCCGGACCAATCCATTCTGCATTGGTAATCATTGAACCTTCTCCTATTCCACCAGATAATTTTTCAATACTGATGTGCTTTATTTGTCCGCCCTTTACATTCCTTTTTCCTTCTGAACCATTACCCCAAAAGTCAAGACCATTTACGTTTCCATAATTTAACCAGTTACCTACCTGATGAATGTGGTCACGACGCTCACCTTCGCGGGGGGTTATTGGAAAACCACGTGTAATAGGAGTTCCTGAGGCAGAAAGCAAAGGGTAAAGTATTGGCTTGTAAACAGTATCTGGCCACCAATAAGAGGTAAAGAACTTTCCATCAATCAATACATCAACCTTCTTATCAGCTTCATGTTTAATAAATTTGATTGTTGAATTTTGACTTTTTGCAACTTGCTTTTGAGCCATAGAATCACCGCTTATTGCAAGCATAATAGTTAATGCCAGTATCGAAGTTAATTTCATCTTTTAATTTGTTAAATCAGGTTATTATTCTTTAGAAATTAATAATAAATTAAACTTCTGATGGAACCACATATGGACTGCGATATCTGCGGCTTAGCATAGTATCAGCCTCCGGATCATTTGCAAATTTTTCATAATCACCCATAAACTTTAATTCGCGGCCTAAGCGATACGAGATATTAGCTAAAAATGGCACTGCAGATGAATAATGTCCTTCGCTGATATCGCAATGAAGCGTTTCATCTTTACCTGATTTAATAGCATCAAGAAAATTTTCAAAATGCTCTGTATTGTTTGAGCCCGTAAGTGAAGCTGCCTCGGCACTACCTATCACTTTTGATCCTGCAAAAGGCACTTTTTCTTGTTTACGGTAAGCTTTCCAGGTATCCCCGTCAATCTCAAGATAACCATCACTGCCATAAAAAATGTTGCCAATCTTAATTCCAAGGCCTGATTCAGCATTAGAATACCTACCCCTGGTTTCAAACTCAAGGATTTTACCATCGTTATATTTAGCTATGGTAATTTGGGTATTTGGAGTTTCCTGCTCACATTGAGTCCTGTCAATACCATAGATACCACCAGAAGAGAAAACAGATACCGGATGTTCATTTTTATTCAGTCCCCAACGAGCGATATCAAATTGGTGAGGGCCTTGATTTCCAGTATCCCCATTGCCGGTATCCCAGAACCAGTGCCAATTGTAATGACCACGTTTTTCGTTGTAGGCACGATGCGGAGCCGGGCCTAACCAACGGTCATAATGAAGGGTACTTGGAGGGGTGCTATCTTTAGCAATGCCAAACGAATCGCGCGGTTTGATACACAGGCCACGCGCTACATGAATATTACCTATACCCCCATCATGAAGAAATTTCATTGCCTCCATGACATTTGGTATAGAACGGTTCTGAAATCCAACCTGAATACGCTTATTATATTTGCGGGAAGCTTCAATCATCTTTCTGCCCTCCCAAATATTATGAGAAGCTGGTTTTTCAACATAAACATGCTTTCCTGCTTGGCAAGCCCAAATGGTTCCAAGTGCATGCCAATGGTTCGGTGTAGCAAATGATACCGCATCAATTTCCTTATCATCCAGAACTTTACGCATATCCCATTCTGTTAATGGCTTGATACCTGTTTTTTCAAAGACTGTTTTGGAGCGTGGCTCAAAAAATTGCTCATCGGTATCGCATAGAGTTTTTAAGTGAACATTGTGGCTGGTTTTCAAATCACACCAGGCATTGATATGAGATATGCCGCGGCCGCGAATACCAACTATCGCCACATTAATCCGCTCATTAGCACCGATAATTGATCCATAAGATTTGGCACTAAAACCCATGCCGCCTATTGCCATTCCGGCACTTCCTATCAGGCTTTTTTTAATAAAATCTCTTCTTTGAGTCATTGTATAGCATTTTAGATTGTTGAAATATGTTGATTATATAATTAACTTATTAAAAATCGCTAATTGTTCTTTCATGGCAGTAATCTTATCCGTAGGCGTTGAACTGGCTTCGAGAAGTATCCACCCATTAAATTTTACCCCTTTAAGGAGTTTAAAGAGTTGCTGATATGAATAATCATTGAGATTCAGATCACGGACATGCACGGTGTCACCAATCCACTGTTTTACCAGATTGAAATTGCCTTCAAGACCCGGAGGATTCAGATCAACTGGGTTACTGTTCCAGCAGATTTTAACATTTGGCTCAGTTACCTGATCAAAAATTGCTTTCATATTGGGCAATTCCTGAGTCTTGGGGCCATGTGCTTCAACCCTTACTAAAAGACCATAATCACTAGCGAATTTACCTACCTCATTTAGTGAAGCCGCAATCTGAGCAATAGTCTTTTCTCTTGAAACTTCTGGAGGGAGATTATTAGGTTTCACTTTAATCCCAGTAGCACCTATATCTTTACAGAGCTTGATATATTTTTTAGTCTGTTCAATGTTTTCACGTAAAATAGCTTGATCGGGATTATGATACTCAAAGTTTGATCCATACCCTACACAAGTGACTGAGCTGTCGGCAAATCTCTTTTTCACATCGATTCGTTGTGCAGCACTCAAGGTAGTCTCAACCTGATGTGCATGCTGAGTACGAAGTTCAACTGCCTGGAAACCAGTTTTTTCACAGTTAGAAATGAGAGTGGGTAAATCCCAATCTTTGCCCCATTGATAAGTAACCAAACCAAATTTCAATTCCGGTTTCGTCTTGTTTAAGGCGTCATTAAAATTAATTGGTTGATTAGCACCTACGATTGCAGCAAACGTTTCAGGGCTAAAGCCCATGCCGCCAAGCGCTATTCCAGCACTTCCTATTATGCTTTTTTTAAGAAAATCTCTTCTTCTTGTCATTTTAAAGATTTGCAAGCATTGATTTCACAAAGATTTTTATAATTAAAAATAGATATAGTTGAAATCAAATTTAATTTCAGATAAGTCTCAATTCCAGTATTTCTATTCACATAAACAATACTATATTCTACTAAAATTATACATTCACTTTGGTATTTCCACCTTTTAAAATATCTATATCAAGTGGTTTATTCGTTTTCCATGAACCCGCGGTAAAATCTGGAATCTTGATAGTAGCCTGATTGGCTACAGACCATTCAGTTAATGGACCAATGGAGCTCCATAAGGCCGCATCATATACATCCTGATCAAGCGGAATACCATTACGCAGGCAATCAATTGTTCGCCAATCCATTAAAAAGTCACCTCCTCCATGAGCACCTACTTCTTTAGCAATTTCACCAAGCTTTTTAACAATAGTTGGCTCATACTTTTTTTCCAATGCTTTAAAGTCATCATCTGTAATCCATGTTTGAGCATCAGATCCTCTCCACGTTTCAGGAGTAGCTTCACGTGCGATTGAAATTCTTTCAACCGGAAACTGGACCGCAGTTGCTTTAGTTCCACTTATCACAAATCCGTCTGATTTTGGACGAGGCGAAGTTACATCATGCTGCAGCATGATCGTTCGTCCCAAACTGGTACGTATGGTACTAGTATTCATATTACCTCTGAAAGGCTTATCTACAAAACCTTTATAAAAATCATCTTTGGCGGCAAGCTTTTTAGCCAGATCGTTCATCATGAAATCATTACCGGAAATAGAAACGAGGTAATCCATTTTATCGCCCCGATTGATATTCATAACTTGGGCAATTGGTCCTAGGCCGTGGGTGGGATATAAATTGCCATTCCTACCAATATTTTCTTTAAGCCGCCATTGATTATAATACTTATCTCTTGAAAAATGACCATAAAGCAGATGATGGATATACGCGCCTTCACCATGAATGATTTCTCCGAAAAAGCCCTTTCGCGCCAGGTTTAACATCAAAAGCTCAAAAAAACCATAACATGCATTTTCCATCATCATACAATGCTTCTTGGTTCGTTCTGAGGTTTCTACCAATTGCCAGCATTCCTCGACAGTTTTTGCTGCCGGCACTTCTACACAAACATGTTTGCCATGATTCATTGCATAAACTGCCATTGGCGTATGCAGTTCCCAAGGAGTAGCGATATAGATAAGGTCAATATCTTCTCGCTCACATACTTTCTTCCAATCCTCTTTTCCGGAATAAGTATCGGGCTTGAATCTGGTCTTTTCAATTCGTTTTTTGGCTAAATCTAATTTTTCAGGACGCAGATCGCATAGAGCCTTTATATCGACACCTTCTAAAATGCTTACTTGAGCAAGATGTGCCGGACCTCTGTTACCTAAACCTATAAATCCTATCCTAACTACCTCTAATTTAGGCGCGGAATATCCCGACATATTAAAATGCTGGACATGTGTTTTCTGGTCAAGTGCAGATTTATTATTTTTTTCGGGTGCTGCAGTAAAGCTATTAAGTACGCTGGCGCCAGCTGCAGTAAGTCCGGCTAGGCCAGTAAATTTTAAAAAATCTCTACGTTTATTCTTCATATGTAGTTATATATAAACTAAAAAAAAATGGTCTTGCCTTGCTTTCCAGAGAGGCTTCGTAATTTAGTGAACTCCTCATTAAATTCCTTTAAACCGCTTTCGCTTATCTTTACCCCAGACATGGTTACTGGATTAATCATCCTGATATTTTTACCGCTAAGTGCAGCTGCTAGGGATACATCGCCCCAATTAAGAAATCCCGGAAGGTGAATACCCATGCTGAAAAAATCTACAGAACCCTGATTGTCAAATAGGTAAGACAAGGGAGTGTCCCGCAGAATAATATCATCCACTTTTCCTCCTGTAGCGGCTAAAAACAAGCCTGCAAGACCCGCTTCCTTAGTGCCGTCGATACTCACCTTTTGAGCATGCTGCCTTAATTTCAGGAAATCACTCACCACATTCAGCTCCTTGACCCATTCACCTAAAATTGTTTTTCCAAGCCATAACTCGGCGCGTGACTGAGTATGAAGCACCATGCTTTTATTAGTTAGATTTTCTTTAAACGAAGCGGCCTCACCGGTACCGGATAGGTCAGCGATTACAATACCCTGCCCTTTTTTCTTTAATGAAGTAACTAAATCCTCTGAAATTGCTTCCTTTCCTGCCGGATTAATGATGACCAGATATCCAAGCGCTGGATTAGTTGGAGGAATAAGTAACAAAGGGATTAGCTTATTATCTGAAGTTTCTAAAGCCAAACGGGACCAGCCTCCCAAACTTGTATACTCATGTACTTTACTTAGTTCTGATCGCTCATTTATACGTAAGATATTGCGTAATTCCTTTTGCTTGGCAGACGCATCAAAAGACCTCAATCCCAAATAAGAAGCCCTTAATTCTTTACCACGGCGTTCGCAGTAATCTGCTGTTGTTTGTACTGAAAGATCACGTTTGCCCATTACTGGATAAACCAGCAGCTGCTTATTGGGTAAAGTCTCAAAAGGAATTTCTTTTTTAGGTGCTCCTGTGCCGATACCTTTCAGGTGAAGATCAAGCCATCCAAGCATTACTTCGCGGTTTTCAGGCCAATATCCATGGGTTTTATCTAAAACAAGATTACTTATATTATTTTCTACACCAAGCATTTTAAAGACAGGCTTAGAATTATTAAAACTTCTGAGCATCTCTGAAGATAAAAAGGTAGGATTGTCTACGATAATATTGGACATCTTGATAGCTCGGGGAGCAACAAGAGCTAGAACTCCCGCTTGTTCGGTAAAAGTCATGCCATCGGTTAGCAGCTCGCAAATACAGTTTGAGCGCATCACACATGATTCAAAAGTTCCTACACTCACAACAGGCAAAGCCGCTTTAACACGATCATCCATGGCGGCTAACCACATTGTTTGATTTCCTCCTCCACTAGCTCCCGTTGCACCGATATTTTTAGAGTCAACAAAAGGCAGTGAGCTAAGTAAATCTACTCCGCGCATATTATCAGAGATCTGAACCCCTATTAAAGATTCACCGATATTTAAAAGAGAAGCTCCCAGGTTGGCTCCATGATACTCATCTTTTCCATGTGTTCTTGTTCTTTCTCCAGCTCCCCAGGCATCGATGTTCAGACATACATAACCATTAAGAGCTAAACTTTGACCAATAGCCTGAAAGGATTCATATAAGCGACCTCCAGGCCAATGACCATGCATTACAATAACTGCAGGGAATGGACCCTTCCCTTCAGGAACATATAAATTTGCAGTGGCATATACTCCAGGGCGTGTTTGAAATGCAATGTTTTTGATTTTATACCCCTGCATTTGGATTGAACCTGTTTCCTTTATATCTAAAGGAAGATCGTGGTTTACAATAAGTCCAGTTTTCTGAATTATCTTTTTTCGGAGCTCAGAACGATATACCTCCCAATCCTTTAAATTATCAGGTAACTGATGGGTCCCAAATTGTAAAATTGCCTGTCCCCTTAACCTGCTTTCAAGCAAATCTGCATGATTTTTAGTCAAAACTGAGGGTAAACTATCTGAATTTGAAATATAATATCCCACCCGCGCTGCACTCTCTGCTAAAAAGCAGATATGCATTAGTAAAAAAAAGATGTAAAATGTTTTAAGTCTTTTCATTGAGGGGTGTTATTTAAAGTATTGAAAGAAAAATGAAAGTCATACAAAATACCATTAACTGTCTTTCATAAAACCGATTTAGACTTAAAGTCGTAGCGTGTTTCGTTATTTAAAAATAGTGGTTTTTATTTAAAATAATGAACATTATTTAACTAGTGCTTCACTGAAAACATCAATATATTATTCATTAAAACTACGCCATTATAATTTTAATATCCATAATGGCATAAGCGTGCAGTATATTCCAAATTTTTATAAGTTATTCTTAAATCCATGTAAAACGAAAAATCAATCATCACTTACAAATGGATTTTATTCTTGATCAAAATACATCCCTCAGAAATTGACAATTTCCTTGCTCATTTGCTAATTCAGCCTATCTTTACAGGATGAATATCCTAATACTCGGCTCGGGTGGGCGTGAAAGTGCTTTTGCCTCAAAAATGGCGCAAAGCAGTCTTTTATCTCAACTTTATATTGCACCCGGAAATGCTGGAACATCGGCTTATGGTAAAAACATAGACCTAAAACCAACAGATTTTGAAGGCATTGCTGAATTTGTGCTGAAGAATCAGGTTAAAATGGTGGTTGTAGGACCTGAAGAGCCTTTGGTCAAAGGAATTCATGATTTTTTTCTTAATCGCAAAAATCTGAAACATATCCCGGTTATTGGCCCTCAGATGCAGGGTGCTCAACTAGAAGGAAGTAAAGATTTTTCAAAGCAGTTCATGATCCGTCATGGTATCCCAACCGCGGCCTTCAGATCATTCAATAAAGAAAATCTGGAAGAAGGCTTAGCCTATCTAGAAACTCAAAAACTTCCAATCGTTTTAAAAGCTGATGGCTTAGCCGCAGGAAAAGGTGTATTGATTTGCGAAAGCCTTGATGATGCCAAAACAGAATTAAAAGCCATGATTTACGATGCTAAATTCGGAGAAGCTAGTAGCACAGTGGTTATTGAAGAGTTTTTAACTGGAATTGAACTTTCTGTCTTTGTGTTAACAGATGGCATAAGTTATAAGATATTGCCTGAAGCCAAAGACTATAAACGTATTGGAGAGGGTGATACCGGATTGAATACCGGCGGAATGGGATCTGTTTCACCTGTTTCATTTGCAAATGCCGAATTCATGAAAAAAGTTGAAGATCGGGTGATCATTCCTACGGTTGAGGGATTGAAAAAAGATAATATTCCTTATAAAGGATTCATTTTTATAGGCCTGATGGCTACAGATACTCCTCAGGGAAGGGAACCTTATGTGATTGAGTACAATGTGCGCATGGGTGATCCGGAAACTGAAAGTGTGATCCCAAGAATTGAAAGCGACCTGATCGATCTTTTCCTGGGTGTTGCCAATGAAAATTTATCTGAAAAAGAATTGAAAATATCCCCAAAAACTGCCGCAACAGTCATGATTGTTGCCGGAGGTTATCCGGGTGAATATGCAAAAGGAAAAACTATCACTGGTATTGAAAATTTGAGACATTCCATTGCTTTTCATGCAGGGACTGAACTTGATAATGGGCTAATCAAAACCAATGGAGGCAGGGTCATTGCCATCACCTCACTTCAGGATAACCTGTTTGATGCTGTTCAGAATGCCACTGCTGATGCAGGAAGAATTTACTTTGACGGCCGTTATTTTCGTCCAGATATTGGCGTCGATTTGATGGAAATTTCCTAAATATTACTATTTTTTCTTTGCTGGAAATAGCTTTTCCAATTTATCCAAAAGATCTTGCCCACGGAGATCGCGTCCAATGATTTTACCACTAGGATCCAGTAAAAAATTACGCGGAATACTAGTAATTCCATATAATATAGCGGCTTCACTACCCCAGAATTTGAGATCGGAAACATGCTGCCATTGTAAATGATCATCATGAATAGCCTTTAACCAGCTCTTTTTTTCCTTGTCGAGAGAGACGCCAAAGACAGTAAATCCATCATTATTATAGGTCTTGAAAGCCTGAACTACATTCGGGTTTTCTTGCCTGCAAGGCCCACACCAAGCAGCCCAGAAATCAAGGAGTACATATTTTCCCTTGAACTCAGACAATGCAATCTTCTTTCCTGAGGTATCAGCGAGTCTAAAATCTGGAGCCAAAGCACCCACTGAAGTTTTTTTCTGACTGATTAGGTATTCCCGAATTGCTTTTGCGGTAGCACTTAATTCAATATTATCATTAAGTCCAGAAAGTAGACTATCGGCCTCAATATAATTATTGGTAGATCCTGCAATATTTGGAATCAGCAATAAGGAAATAAAGGCAGAGGAGTTCTTTTGAACGAATTTTCTTTGAAAATCTGTCAAGGCTCTGCTTGCATCACGGAAAGGTATGCGAAATAGTCGGCCAATAGAATCAGCTGCTATTCCACTGGTAGAAAGCCTTTGCGCCTCGTTGTTGATGTCATTTATCTTTGCAGAATACGGAGCCTGTTCGATATTGTATTGAAAGAGATCATCCTGAGCTTTTGAACCTTTTACTACAGCACTGCCGAGATCGGAAGTAATTTCAACAGAAATTATGCCCTTATCAAGAATAAACTCTTTAGGCTGAGTACCAATTTTCTTATAATCTTCAACTAGCGAAAGAAATGCAGGCACGGGTTCATCGATCACCCCTTTTATGCTGAATTTACCATCTAATACATCAATTTTCTGAGTATTTCTCTTCGGGTTAGTACTATAGAATGTGGTTTGCGTAAAATAAAGGGTTTTTATATCGGGACTATTTACTGTTCCGCTGATGGTATACGTATTTTGCTGTGCAAAACACCAAACGGGACTCATCAACAAGAAAAATGAAAAAATTTTAGCTATGTATATCATCAATTTGCTCCTAAAGGTGTTTGGCAAAATTAGATAAAATAAACGCTTAAAATAGGAACTATTGCTTGATAGAGGCAATATTCTTTATTTAATTTTTGACAGCTAAAACCTAGAATCTTTCATTCCGGGCATTATTTGTGTTTTTATTATAAAAATTAATGGCCGTAATTCAATAGTCCATTATTCATTTCAAGACCAATCCTACAAAAATTAAAAGCCTATCTATGAAAAACTCCAAATAATTCAGGATGTTTGGAGAAGAACAGCACAGAAGAAATGATTCACGATATTTCCAATTATCCAAAAACAATCCGCGTCAAATTCCAGCAACTCTTTGGGCAGGAAGCCCTAATCATCCGTTCACCAGGAAGGATCAACCTAATAGGAGAGCATACTGATTACAATATGGGATTCGTACTACCCGCAGCGATCAATAAGGCGATCTATTTGGGTATTCATCTGCGTAAGGATCGAAAAATCAGCCTATATTCGATTGATTATCAGGATGATTATCAAACTGATCTTGATGCTATAAATCTTAGCGGTAAACTGTGGCCTGACTATCTTCTGGGGGTTGTAGAACAGATCCAGAAAAATCATTCCCTTGAATATGGCTTTAATATTGTATTTGGAGGGGATATTCCTCCAGGTGCCGGGCTCTCATCATCGGCTGCACTTGAATGTGCTACAGCGTATGCGCTGAACAACATTTTTAACCTTAACATTCAAAATATGGCGCTTGTCTGCCTGGCGCAGGCTGCAGAAAATGAGTTTGTTGGGGTAAAGTGTGGCATCATGGATCAATTTGCTAGCATGTTTGGTAAAAAAGATCAACTCATCCAATTGGATTGCCGCAGTCTGGAATATGCCTATGTTCCTTTTCATTCCGATAAGCTCAAAATCGTGTTGTTCGATACCCGCGTAAAGCATTCTCTTGCCTCATCAGCTTATAATGAACGTCGGGAACAATGCGAAGCAGGGGTAAAATTAATCCAGGCTGTGCATCCGGAAGTGTTGAGCTTACGGGATGCCTCTGAAGAAATGTTATTAGAATTTGTAAAACCGGTAAGCGAGATCGTTTATAATCGATGCAGCTTTATCGTTGCAGAGATCAAAAGATTACTAAATTCTTGTACTGATCTAAAGAACAATAACATGCAAGCCTTCGGTAAACGCATGTTTGAAACTCATGCCGGATTAAAAGATTTATATGAGGTGAGTTGCCAGGAACTGGATCTTTTGGTTGACTTGGTTAAAAATGATCCGAATGTGATCGGCGCCCGCATGATGGGCGGTGGCTTTGGAGGCTGTACCATTAACCTGGTAAATTCTGAGGCGGTTGATGCACTCATTAAAAAAGTTGGTGATACATACCATACCAAAACAGGTATTGAGATGCTAGCTTATATGGTTGAGATTGAGGACGGAACGGGGATTATTAATTAAGTAAGAGTATTATTTGAGTGCTGGCCTTAGCAGGAAACAATAAGTATGATTATTTGCCCAGCAAATTAAGATCAATTATTTAACCCCAAAAATTGCTGCTGTTCTCATGAATGTTTAATATTTATAGCCCGAATCGCAAAGTATGGTAATAATATTCAATGCCCTATTTTGTGCCATCAAGTGCTTTTGAGCTGCTAATACATTAGCAGCTGCTGAATAGCCAACATACAAACCCTGCTCTTCAGATAATCTTCTGGTCATTTCCAAAACATCTTCGTCAGTCACAGTAATAAAATCATCCACTAATGTTTCATCCCAATGTGGAGGAATCAAACCATAGGCAGTACCTTGAATTATATGCCTTGGATCTTCAACTTTTCCAGTTTTCAAGATCGCCGCATTTTTGGGTTCTACAACAATGCATTGGATATTTGAATTAATTAACTTCAAATACTTAGATACCCCAATGAATGTACCACCGCTACCAACTGATGCCATAAAAACATCAATTTCAGGCAAATTCTGTACAATTTCTGGCCCCGTATGATGAAAATGTACCTTAAAACACGATGGGTTATTAAACTGATCTACATAAAATGCACCTTTCTCGTCAGCTATTTTTGAGGCTATTTCCATTGCATACGCGATATCCTTTCCGGTTACCATTCCGGGAATACCATCTACTTGCCCGGTCAAAATAACTTCTGCTCCAAATGCATCCAGAATTTTTCGCCTTGCCGGACTATTTCCCTCCGACATCACGGCAATGAATGGATTACCAAATTGCCTGCAAACCAATGCTAATCCGGCTCCCATATTCCCACTGGTCATTTCAACCACGGTCTGCCCTTTTATCAAAGTTCCAGTCTGATAAGCATCTAAAATAATCTGATAAGCAGCCCTGTCTTTCACACTTCCGCCCGGCTGAAGCTGTTCGGCCTTAGCATAAATCTTTCCCGGCAAGCCAGCGCTGATCTTGTCGAGAAAGATTAATGGGGTATTATGAATGAGATTTAAGGTTCCCATATTATATTGCTAATTTGACCTTATATGCTGGATATTTGACTGTACTAATTTT
>CANKAT010000006.1 GCA_947479815.1 Sphingobacteriaceae bacterium | reverse complement strand
CAGCTATGGATGGAATCCCAAAAATAAAAACTGTTTTAAAATCGGATCTTTTTTGTAATGCACTTTGAACGCCGCCAACCAAAGCAGTTGAACCCACAATAAATAAGGAATAGGCTGTTGCCAATATTGGATTGACCCCCATTACATAAACCAGAATGGGCACAGTAAGAATAGAACCACCGCTACCAATTAGCCCAAGTGAAACACCAACAACTACCGCAAGAATGTAACCTAATATTTCCATCATGTTTTTTATCTGCCTACAAAGGTCTCACAAGCAAAAAGGAATTATTGTTACAAAAGTTACACTTATAAATCATAAAAAAAGATTGAGCTAAAATTACAGGAAAAAGGATTTTATCCAAGCGAAACACCAATCAAAGTTCCAATTCCATAAGTTATGGCTGCTGCTGTTAGGCCAAAAAAGACCTGCCTAGCTCCTGAGTACCAGACTGATTTTCCGGTAAACAGCGTAATTGCTGCACCAATTAGAAATAAACCCATAGCACTAAGCAATGCACTAAATAATACAGCAGCTATTCCACTCAAAAAGAAAAATGGAATAACTGGAATAATTGCTCCAATAGCGAATAGTATAAACGAGGTGATTGCTGCTTCCATGGCAGAGCCTTTTAAATCTTCAGGGTTAATACCCAATTCCTCTTTGATCAGTATTTCATGTGCATGGTCTTTGTTGGCAATAATCTCACTTGCCATTACCCTAGCTTGAGCTTCAGGAATCCCTTTCGTGATGTATATTAATGCGATTTCCTTTTCTTCACCCTCCGGGTTGGTTTCCAGTTCTTCCATCTCCAGCTGCATCTGGTTTTCATAGAGTTCCTGTGAACTTTTTACAGAAATCCATTCGCCAAGAGCCATTGAAAGTGCTCCTGCTAAAAGACCAGCAAGCCCGGTAAGTAAAACTTCGCTTTGCCCGCTTGTGGCACCAGCAATACCCATTACCAAACTAAAATTTGATACTAAGCCGTCGTTTCCACCTAGCACCGCTGCTCGTAATGCATTTCCACCAACAGAGCGGTGTCTTTTCTCAAACCTGGCCAGGTTTGAGCCAGATATTTCTGTATGGTTATTTAAAATATTCTTTAAAATAGTAACATGAGCAGTATCAGAAATTGAAGGTATTGTTTTAGTTTGCTTCCTTGCATGTAAAATAGAAGAGGAGATACTTTTTTCGGTATCCAATAGTACCCCCAGAATATAATCATAACCGAAAATTTTACCAATCAATTCAAGCACTCTGGCCTTACCTGAAGGCAATGGAAGATGTGACGAATCTAAATTGTTTTTTGCCAGAAAAGCTAATGCATGATCGTGCTCAATGGCACTCATTTCTATGAAAACTTTGGCAACATTCAGATCTTTTTCATTTTCTGCAAGGATCTTATACAGAAAGCCGGCATCCACCTCTGTTTGTATATTTTTAAAATTGATCATACTAGGAAGGGTTTACAGAGAAGAATCAGAATTACAGTGGCAATTTAATTAAATTAAAATAGGAAAGACATGGCAATTCCTATGAAATATACTTTTAGGGTTAGTTTTAATACAAACGCAAAGATGAAAATGAGATAGGAATGAAAAGAGATTTTGTAAAATAAAATTCATCGATTTGATGAAAATTTAATTCAAAAAAACATTGATTTTATCCTAGCCTAAATATCGCTTAGGGATTTCTGCGCCTGCAACATAATTTAGCTTTCCAATCTTACACATTTGATAAATATTGATTCTGAAATCTGGGCAAGTACTTACAAAGCAATAGGCATCTGTCGGAGTAAATCCGTACGAATCGATCAACCATTCCATCATAAAAACAGTGGCCTGATGAACTGCTTCTTCAAGCGGCCGATAGGCATGTACTGCGATGATTGAATCTGGGGTTTCTATCCGTATTCCTGGTGGCTTGTTACCCTTGATCACCTCAAAAGACAATCGAACCCTTGCCTGGGTTTCGGCTGCTGTACCGGTGAACTCGGTATCTCCCTGACTGGCGTGAACATCGCCCAAATAAAATAATCCGCCTTCATGATAAACGGGTAAAAAAACTTTATTTCCAGGCTTAAAATCACGAATATCCAGATTGCCACCCCAATCACCCTGGCCATCCAAACTATTGCATACATCTCTGTCGGGAGCTACCCCTAGTGTTCCTATAAAGGGTGTTATTGGCCAAGAGATCTTATCGTTAAAATGAAGTGTGCCATCTTTGGTAGTTCCACTTGCACCGGGAGTATGCTTAAATACTTTGGTATGATATTCTGAAGAAAGTTCAGGCCATCGTGATGATTCACCCAATGGCCCACGTTTTGGACCAACCGCTATCCATGAAGTATTTTCAACTTCAATTTCATGAATATTTACAATCAGTGTATCCCCACGATCAAGGCCCTCAATAAAAACAGGGCCTGCAATTGGATTTACCAATGGTGGTGTGCGGTCAAATCCTGGTCGATTGGCAGGAATAGCCTTATCTGCCGAACTTTTAAAAAATCCAATTCCTGCATCCCAAGTTTCAATTTCAAATTGCTCGGAAATACTGACCCTTAACAAGGGCTTATCAGAATGATCAAATGCAAACTTCCTAGCTTGCTCACGCAAAATTCTCTTCATTTTTTAGAATTAGATCGCCTTAAATTAAGAGAAAATCAGGAGATTTCAGAAAGGTATTTCTTAAAAGATTTTTTAATTACTATACGAGTTCAAAAGCGAGTCAACAACAAGTCAAAAACCTGAATGTTTAAAACCTTAAAATGATATTAATACTGATTTTTCAATAGCTTTGACACAAAAATCATTGAATGAATTTTCTGGAAGCAAAATGGGAAAACCTGATCATGGCTAATTATGCTATAGATCCAACTATATTGATTCCATACTTGCCCAAGGGAGTTGAGCTAGACATTTTTGAAGGTAAATGCTATGTAAGTTTAGTGGGTTTTATGTTCAATAAAACCAAGATTTTTAGATTGCCTATTCCTTATTTGGGCTCTTTTGAAGAAATAAATCTGAGGTTTTATGTGGTAAGAAAGGATGGAGATACTCTTAAAAGAGGCGTGGTTTTTATCAATGAAACTGTTCCCTATGCAGCAGTGGCCTGGATGGCAAATTACCTCTATAAAGAGCATTATACTGCTGTAAAAACAAAACATAATTGGGAATTGACTGAAACTTCAAAAAAAATTAATTATTCCTGGAACAAGGATAAGAAATGGAATACTATTCAGGTGAATGCCCAATCCAAAACATAATCATTGAAAACTGGTAGCGTAGAGGCCTTCATATTTGAACATTATTTTGGATATACGCGCGTAAACGAAAACAAAACACTCGAGTACGGAATCAATCATCCAAGCTGGAAAATCAATCAGGTTATCGATTACAGCATTGATTGTGACTTTGAAAAAATGTATGGCCCAGATTTTGCATTTTTAAACGCACAGCAGCCAGACAATGTCATACTTGCCGAAGGCTCAGCTATTTCGGTACAATGGAAACGGAATGCGATTTAAGTAGAATTGCAAAATCAGTATATGCAATCAAATTGCTATTTTAAGGCAGCTTTTACTGGCCTTCCAATCCAAACCTGAGGAGCCTTTAACTTTAATAATTTAGCAATAGTGGCTGCCGTATCAAAAGTCATGATGCTTTGCGATAATTCCTGATTTTTGATAATTCCAGGACCTTTAATAATCCAAGGGATTTGCATTTCATTCATCGTGATGAGCCCATGACCTTTATCGATACCCCCATGATCTGCGGTAAATAATACAACCGTGCTTTCGGCAATTCCGGCATCTTCAATACTTTTTAAAATAGTACCTATGTGGGTATCCGTACGCTCAATGGCCGCATAATATTCGGGAGTTCCATGGCCAATTTTATGCCCAACGCTATCCACATCATGTAAATGAACAAAGAGAAAATTTGGTTTTTTTTCTTTGATATAATCAGTAGCAACTTTGGTTACGGCAATATCACCATCAGCATTCTGATCTTTATTAACTGCAGCTTTAGGGAATAAATATCCGATGCCATCCCACTCATAAATAACTCCAATTTCACTATCGGGTTTTGCTTTACGAAGCAGAGAATATACACTCGGAAACATTCCATACTCATCCAACACTCTTGCAGGCATGTCAGGTTTTTTACTGCCCCAGGTTGTATAACCATGAAGCTCTGGGCCAGCACCCATCACCATCGATGCCCAGTTTGCTGCGCTAGATGAAGGCAGAACCGTTCTGGTTTGAAGTGACCAGGAACCTTCTTTCATCATGGCTCTCAGATTAGGAACTTTAGCATTTTGGAAGGCGTATGCTCCAAAGCCATCCGAGCCAATTAAAATCACATGCTTAATTTTCTGAGAAAAAACCGGTGTGGATGCACTGCAAATCAGGAATAAAAAGAACAAGAACTTAATAAATTTCTTCATGGACATTTCTTTAATAAAATTTAATCTAAAATCAGCATTATTTTCAAAACAGGAAATTCTTAGTTGATTTTAGCGTATGGGCAAAACATTTAAACGAGTATCCATTGTAGAAATAAGAATCAATAATTCAATAATCAGGTAAAACATTTATATTTAAATTAATTCACACACTATTAAAGGAAAAAAAATCTAATTAATTTGATCAAGTAAATACAAGAAGATTCATGAAAAAACAACTTTTATTACTGATGCTGGCTTGCTTCATTGCCCTATCAGGAGCGGCAAATGTGCGACTTCCAAATATCCTTGGATCTCATATGGTTTTACAGCAAAAATCAACGGTTAAGTTATGGGGCTGGGCAGCACCGGGTGAGAAGATAAGCATTACGGTAGGATGGGATAATACAACCTATCAAACCCAGACTACAAATGATGCCAAATGGATAACAGAAATTAAAACCCCCGCTGCTGGTGGATCGTATTCGATCACATTGCAGGGAAATAATACGATCGTATTGGAAGATGTATTAATTGGAGAGGTTTGGGTATGTGGCGGGCAAAGTAATATGGAATGGTCGGGTACACAAAACCTGCAAGAAAGTAAAGATGAGGCACCAAATGCTACTAATAATAAGATTCGTTTATTTTACGTAGCTAAATCAACTTCAGCCTTTCCACAAGAGAATGTAGATGGCAAATGGGTTGTTTGCGCACCTGAAGAAATGATTAAGTTCAGTGCTATCGGATATTTTTTCGGTAAAAATTTAAATCAAAAAATGAATGTCCCCATTGGCCTGATCAATTCAAATTGGGGAGGTACTCCTGCCGAAACCTGGGCGCCAGAATATGTGGTCGAAAACGACAAAATCATTAAAAAGGGTTCTGAGCAATTAAGCGCTTCAACTGGCTGGCCTCATAAAACAGCTCTAGCCTATAATGCCATGATCTATCCAATCACAAATTACTCCATTGCAGGAGCGATCTGGTATCAGGGCGAAAGCAATGTCAGAACCTATTATGCCTATGAGAAGTTATTTACAAACATGATTGATGCATGGCGTCAGCAATGGAATAAAAACTTTCCATTCTATTTTGTTCAGATTGCGCCTTTCTCATATGGGTTTAAAAATGTTGGAGCACTTTTAAGGGAAACACAAACCCAATCGGCCCGCCATCCAAATACAGGTATGGTAGTAGTTTCAGACCTTGTGCCCGACACCACCAATATTCATCCAACTTTAAAAGTTGAAGTTGCTAAACGTTTATCGGATCTGGCATTGAATAGTGCCTATGGATTTACCGATATTGCTTGTCAAAGTCCGGTTTATAGCACGCATAGCCTAGAGAAGGATAAAATAAAAATTCAATTTTCAAATGCTGGCAATGGTTTAATGGTGAAAGGGGATAAGATCAGCAGTTTTGAAATTGCAGGCGAGGATAAAGTATTTGTTGCGGCACAGGCAAAAATTTCAGGAAACAGTGTGATCGTATCTAATAAAAATATAAAGAGCCCTATAGCCGTTCGTTTTGCATTCAACAATACAGCAACACCCAATTTATTTAATAAAGAAGGATTGCCGGTCAATTTATTCAGAACAGATAGCTGGGAAATGGATACTAGCGCGATAAAAAAATAAATAGATCATCCAAACATTATCCCTTTAAGCTTTTTTTTAAGCGATATACTATGAACCAATCAAACAGAAGAAAATTTTTAAGTACTGCCGCTGCACTTACAGCCGGCACAGCCGCAAGCGCCATGACAATAGCTCCATCATCTAAAAAATATGGCATCGCCCATCAGGTATATTTCTGGCTTAAGAGAGCCGGATCAGAAGAAGACCGCCAGGAACTGATTAAGGGGATCAAAACATTAAAGAATATTGAAACTGTCCGTGAGATACATATCGGCATTGTTGCAAACACAGAAAAGAGAAGTGTAATAGATAGCAGCTGGGGAGTATCAGAGCTTATTTACTTTGATAATGTTGAAGGACAGGCAGTATACCAAACGCATGCTATCCACCAAGAATTTGCAAAGAACTACAGTCATCTTTGGGAAAAGGTAGTAGTTTATGATTCTGCTTTGATCTAAAAGTTATCTGGAAGAAACAGATTGACAAAAATCATTCTAAAACAAAAAGCTCCAAACGCAATGTTTGGAGCTTTTTTTATAAAGAAGATTAAAAAATGATTAAAAATTAATCATCCATTTTTTTCTTTTCAAGCTTTAAAAATGCACTCCTTCTTGGTGCAGGCATTTCTGAATGATCGCCCTTTAAACCCTTCCAAAGTACTTCGTTGAATAAACGATCATCATTTTTATCAACTTCAGCAAAATTAAAACCATCCGATATTTTTGACCATTTCGATACAATTTTATTTGTTTCATTTAAGTCTATATTGCTAGGAACAGATTTAAAAGGAGTAGTGTTGGGGATATTTGTAAAACTCCTAAACATGGGCATTGCAGCAGCATCATACTGAGTCATAGGAGGCAATCCTAGAATCAACTCCATTGTTCTCAGCATTCCTGACGTTGAATACATGGTATTATCTAGGTATTTTCGTTTGGTATAGGGGCTTACTACCAAAGCAATAGAACGATGAGCATCTACATGATCAGGGCCGTTCTGAGCATCATCTTCCAATATAAAAATGGCCGACTGAGCCCAAATAGAACTGTTACTGATATGCTCTATTAATTTTCCGACAGCCTCATCATTATCGGCCACACAAGCATAAGGTGTTGGCTTTCCTAGGGCCAAGCCCTGAGTATGATCTGAACCTAATCGTAAAGTATTCAATTGAGGAACCGCATTTTTGGCAATAAGGCCATCAAAATCAGTTTTCCATTGTTCAAAACGATCAACATCTTTCACTTTCTGGTCATAATAACCGGTAAAAGTTGAGCAAACGTGTTCAGCATCCAGAACCGGAATATTCCCCTTTGACCCATCGGCAAAAACTCCATAGGTCCTGAAAGAAACCCCATTTCTTTTACACAAATCCCAGATAAATCCATCCTTATTATTGGCCACCGTACGACGACCTAAACCATCGTTTTGCCCGCCTCGGCGGCCATAAGAAGTAGGCCAGGTTTTTTCAAGAAAATCAGTTGCATAGGCTCCCATAGACCAATTATGGCCATCTGCACTCACCTCTGCATCTACATAAAAGTTGTCAAGTAGCACAAACTCTTTTGCTAATTTATGTTGATTTGGAGTATATTTCTCGCCAAAAAGGGTGAGCGTTGAATCGCCATTTCCTTCTTTAATATCTCCGAAAACCTGATCGTAGGTACGATTCTCTTTAATCACATAAAATACATATTTAATGGGTGAAGAATCACCTACTTTCTTTGGGATTGGATTTCCCATTTCACCATCAGTGACCAGCTCCTTATCTTTTTTATAAGGTGTATTTTTATAAACACTCTTTGAGTAAACTTCCAGATCAGTAACTGATGGAACATCAATGATACTCATTGAACCCTTCATCAAACTACCTATGTATTGCATTCGGTTATTTGCCTGGGGCAATTCACCCTTATGAGATTCAGATTTTACATCTTTACGAATAGGCTGTGGGCCAAGAGGATTTGCGAAAGAAGAAAATCCCTTTCCATTACTTACAAAGATTTTATTCTTTAGTACTCGAACATTTGTGGGATACCACCCCACAGGAATAAAACCTTTAGAAACACTTTTACCTTTCAAACCCACATTGAATACTGCCAGACAGTTATTGTCCGCATTCGCTATGTATAGCGTTTTTTCATCACTTGAAAGGGCCAATCCATTGGTTGTTGAACCAATAGGCGAATTAGGATATATTGCCGCATCGAGCACTTCTGTTACTTTTTGAGCATTTACATCAATTACAGACACACTATTATCTTGTGAATTTGCAACATATAATGTTTTGCCAGACCGGTTTAAGATCAGTTCATTCGGGTTGAACGACACATCAATATGCTTAGAAATTTTGCGAAGTTTGGTGTCAAAAAATGCAACCTTTTTACCTCCCCATAAGGAAATATAAAGCGTATTTCCATCAGGTGATAATACACAGGTATAACCTTCAAAACCTATATTAACTTTATGAAGTATCTTTTTATCCTTTAGATCAATAACGTAAAGCGAATTATTTTCTTTAGTAACAACATATAATACGTTTGCTTTATCTTCAATTTCAATCCCCACAGGAGAAATCTTTTCAGGCCATGGTTTTCCAAGTTTAATAGTGTCCCTGATTTGCAATTTGGAACCAACTATTTCATACTTAAGGATCCAATTATCCTCACCACCAGAAGCATATAAAAATTTATCATCTCCACTGAATTTCAAGCCATAAAAAGACTTGGGTATTTCCACCTTGTCTAATACCGTTTCAGATTTCGGATCAATTAATTGTATGGTCTGAATACTTTGTCCGTTATTACTGACAGCCATTAATTTCTCTGAACGAGAGACTGCAATATTCAAAGGAAGATCGCCAAGTTCTAAAGATCTGCCTGCCGGAGATAATGACCAGCCATTAGGCAATTGTATTGTTTTTGCCTCAAGTTTAGAAGCTAAATTCTGTGCATTTACAGTAAAGGCCAGAAGCAGAAATCCGAATACAACTATTCTTTTCATGATATAATTTTTAAATGATGAATTTACTACTTTTCCCACCAAACTTTAATAGTACTTAAATCGCCGCCCATTGAGGTAACTGCCGACTGTAAATTAGTGGAATTTAAAGATTGCAAATAAGTAGGATAAGGAACACGTGAAGGAAAAATATTTTCTGCAGGGATACCTGTTCCTCTTGGCAGAACTGGATAACCTGTTCTGCGTTTTTCAAACCAGGATTGATAATCCACAAAGAAAAAAGCATAATATTTCTGCAGCATAATTTGTTCTAGTTGCGCCTCTCTGGTAGCAGCCTCATTGTATAAAATTTCACTTTGCGATAAGAAATTTGCAGGCATAGTAGCCCCCCACTGAACAATCGATGCGGTGATCCCAGTCTCGTAATGTGCTTTTGGTGTTTTGCCTGTATTAAATCCTTTCAATGAAAGTTCAGCTTTTATAAATTCAACCTCCGCATAGGTCATCATCACCCCCACTTGAGGGAGAGTTTTTAAGGCATCTGTATAACTTGAATTACGACCAACTACATATTCAAGATTGGTTGGATAGCCACTATCAATACCCTGAAAAACACTCAGACCATTTACAGTTACTGGTATCGCCCAAATAGCTCTTCTAGGATCGTTTGAAGCATTAAGTTTATTGAAAAAGAATTTGGTGAAATAAGTTCCATCCCTCCAGTCAAGTGTTCTGGCATTGTAATACGGATTAAAGTAGGGAAATGTACCTGGATATTTAAAAATTGCATCATCCAAATTCGATGCAAAAACAGGATTTGCGGTTGGGTCAGAAAGAATTGAATTAATTTGCTGATTTACGTTGATTTCACCATCACGTTTTGAAATTCTTAACAATAACCTTAAACGAAGTGAGTTTGCAAATTTTTTCCAGCGCTGAATGCCACTATTTTTACCACTTGTTAACGCATTAGCATTGTACACCATATCACCACCGTAGGTAAGTGCCTTGGTATCATCAAATAGCGTATTGGCAGTTTCCAGATCTTTTAGAATTTTAATATAAATATCCTTTTGCTTATCGAAGGCAGGTGCAAAATTGCCCTCCTGTGCTTTAATTGCCTGAGAATAAGGAACATCTCCATAAAGATCTGTCAGAATAGAATAAGCCCAACTTTTGTAGACCAAAGCAATGGCTTTATAATTATTCTCCTTAAGATTATCAGCAATAGAATAAATATCATCAACGTCTGTTAATCGATCGTAAAACCCTGACCAAACTGCCTCTCCTGGCTGTACCACATACCGGTGTAATCCCTGCCCGCTTGTGCTTGATCGGGGAGCATCAACCTGCATTAATTCATGAGTAAAATTTCGGGAAGCTGTAATAGTATTATTTACAATTCTGTACTGCATTTGCCCAAGTAAAACACCTGGAGTAACATCTTTTGGTCGATTGGGATCTGTATTTAAGCTCTCAAATTTATCGGTACAAGAGACGAGTGAGGATATCAATATTCCTGTAAAGAGAACAATGTTTAATGGAAGTTTCATGATTTAATAAATTATTAAATTGAATTAGTTGTGATTAAAATTTAAAGGTCAGGTTTGTTCCAACCGTACGATTTGACGGAAACTGGGTTAGCTCTACTCCTGGTGTTAACGTACCATTATTTAAATTTCCACCCTCCGGATCAAATCCAGGGAATTTGGTGAAATTAAACAAGTCTCTACCCCATAATGCAATACTCGTTCTTTGAACTCCTATTTTTTTAAGTAATTGAGAAGGCAATTCAAATTCAAGTCTTACTTCTCTTATTTTGATAAAAGACGCATCAAAAATATTGGTTTCAGCATTACTGATCTGATAGTAGTTATCATAATAGGCGCTTGCATCAGCAACTTTGGTATTTTGAATAAAAGAACCATCTGCCAATTTAACCACTCCCTCACCTACAATACCGTTATCTCTTCCTGGCAGAGTGACCACTGTTTTTCCAAGAGTATTGTTTTTATGGTTCGTCTGAGAATACATTGCACCACCTTTTTGCCCATCTATAAGT
Organism: Sphingobacteriaceae bacterium; assembly: GCA_947479815.1. Classification (GTDB taxonomy): domain Bacteria; phylum Bacteroidota; class Bacteroidia; order Sphingobacteriales; family Sphingobacteriaceae; genus Daejeonella. The sequence goes on along the minus strand of CANKAT010000006.1, from coordinate 62,643 downwards.
AAGCTAAATCTGATGTTTTTATAGGTTAATTCATTCATGACACTACCCTTCCAATCAGCAAAGGCATTACCCATTTTACGTACTTTAGGATCAAGTGGTGCTGGTAAACCATTGGCTGAACTATAGATTATCTGACCATCAGGAGAGCGTTGAAAACCTTTTCCATACATATCGCCCATCAACCCACCAACACGAGCTTCTATCGAAACATTTGAACCGTGCTGATAAATAATTTGGTTCGTTATACCATTCGATAATTCTTTAACATAGCTCCGGTTTCTATTCCAAAGCAATGTGGTACTCCATGAAAATTTATTAGTCACAATAGGTTTACCCATTAACTTAACCTCTATTCCCTTGCTATTGATCAAGCCTGCATTAATCAAGGCATTTGAAAATCCAGTTACAGGATCCAATGGAATTGAAAGAATTTGATTTTTACTATTATTATCATAATACGCGAGGTCTAAACCGAGCCTGTTTTTAAATAAACGCAGGTCTAAACCAAATTCATAGCTTTCGGTAATTTCAGGTTTCAATTCTGCGTTAAATAACTGCCCCGGATTGGTAAAACTATTTCCATAGATCCGATCATAATATCTGGCAGTTTGATAAGGTCTGGTATCATTACCTACTTGTGCCCAAGAAGCTCTTAGTTTTGCAAACGAAATAACTTTAGGAAGTGAGAATATTTCATCAAGAACAAAACTTGAACTTAACGACGGGTAAAAAAATGAATTATTCTTTGCTGGAAGTGTACTTGACCAATCATTTCGTCCGGTCACATCTAAAAAAATCTTTTCGTCAAAGCCAATTTGCGCACTTCCATAAATACTGTTAATTGCCTTGCCAGTTTTTAAGGGGTCTGCAACTGCCTGATCCAAACTATTTGAAATTTGATATACTCCTGGCTGCGCAAGCTGATCTGCATATAATCCAGCAAAATCATACGTTTGACTCATCGAGTTAGCCCCTGCTGATGCATTGATATTTATCTTTGATGAAAGTTTATCTTTAAATGAGAGCAATACATCGGTATTTGACTCATAGCTAAATACATTCTGCTCGCGATACATTCCTCTTGGATATTTGGTCATGCTAAATGGTCGCTGTTGTGATCGGAATTCGAAAGACATGTCAATTCCACTTCTTACCATCAGGTCAAACTTTTTAGAAATTTCATAGTTAGCAGAAACAGAACCAATCAAACCATTCTTATTCATTTTATTCAGCATCTCATACATGGCCAAATAAGGATTATCTGGCCCGGGGTTAAATGGATTTTTCTGAAGCACATTTTCAAGCCCTGGTTGCCAGTATGGCTTATACCAATTGGGGTTAACGTTTGGAGACGGGCCAATAATTAAAAAGTACATGAGCGATTGATTATTATAACCGGCCATTGGAAGATTATCACTTCGCTTATTGGTATAATTAGCTCTTCCGCTAATCTTTAGTTTATTAGAAATTTTCTGATTTACTGCCAAAGAAGCATTTAAACGTTCAAAACCAGTATTCGGGATAATCCACTTGTTTTTTAGATGAGTGATTGATAATCTAGCTGAGCCCTTATCATTTCCTCCATCAATTGAAAGACTATTAGATAGGGTCTGACCTGTTTGAAAGTACCCTGAAATATAATTGTCATAAGGTACCCAAGGAGTTTTTTGAGTGGGTTTGTTCCCTACCGTATTTGGATCATATTGGTAAAAGCTTTGTCCGGCAAATTTAGGACCCCAAGCACGCCCTGCGGCAGCAGTAGTACTGGTATTGATTCCATCAGGGCTATCGAGATACGAATAGTAACTGCTGGTTCTGCCTTCGCCATATTCAAACTGATAATCAGGATATCGGTTAACTTGTTCAATATTAAAATTACTGTTAAAGGTTATACCTATACTTCCATCTTTTCTTACTCCAGATTTTGTAGTTATGATGATAACCCCTCCAGCTGCACGGCTACCATACAATGCGGTTGCACCTGGGCCTTTTAAAACAGTTACATTTTCTATATCATCAGGATTAATATCGGATACACCTGAACCGTAATCAACCGGACTATCTGCAGCAAGATGTGAATTAAAACCTGTTCCGGTGATTTTACTACTAATTGGAACCCCATCAACTACAATCAAAGCCTGATTATTATCAAGATTTAAAGAAGACTCGCCCCTTAAGGTTATTCGAGAAGAGCCCATTGGGCCAGCACCTGCACCTTGTATATTTAATCCGGCAACTTTACCAGATAAAGAATTTACCCAGTTATTTGTTTTGGCATCGACCACAGCATTAGCGTTGATAGTTTGAGCGGCAAAACCGAGTGATTTTTCTTCTCTTTTTATTCCAAGAGCAGTTACTACAACTTCATTCAGAAATTTATTGTCTTCTGCAAGAATAACTTCATAAACACTTCTTTTATCAAGTTGAATTTCAGTAGTTGAATAACCAATTGATGAAAAAACAAGATAGCCCTGACTAGCAGGTGTAGCTATTTTAAAATCACCATTAACATCAGTAGTTACACCAATAGTAGTTCCTTTTACACGAACACTAACACCCGGAATTGGTTCATTTTTTGAATCTTTTACTTTTCCTGAGACTGAATTCTGGGCAAATGTTTCAACTGGAAAAGTGAAGGGACTGATTAGAAGGAGAATAAAACCTTTAAAAATAAGTTGTAAAAATTGTCGTTTCATTGAAAGGATTTTTGAGTTAGCTTTTATTAATGCTCAAAAGTGCCTATCAGATATTAGCAAAAAAGTAAGGTGATATTTTTTTTAGATGATGAAAAAGAGAATTTAATAATGTAGTTAATGAAGTCTTTATAAATACGAGTCATTATTTTAAAGTTGAGTTAACTTTCTAATAATAACAATTAAAATTAATGCTGATTTAAAAGCCTACGTGCAATAAGTAGACTGTTAATAAATGGCATTCTTGGGATTAGGAAATTGTTAATAGATACCCGCCAAAAAATTACTGTACCAATGGCCTGATTCTTTAATAATCCTTTTCTGGTTTTCATAATTTACATGAACCAGTCCAAAGCGGGGCCTATAGCCCTCTGCCCACTCAAAGTTGTCAGTAAAACTCCACACAAAATATCCTTGCACATTTACACCTTCTGACTTTGCTTTGAGTATTTCTGCCATATTGGATTGCAGGTAATTTTTCCGTTGGTGATCATGTACTTTCCCATCAGATACTGTGTCAGGAAATGCGGCCCCATTTTCTGTTACGTAGATTTTTTTGAAGTTGTATTTCGAAAAATGATGCAGCATTTCATGCATGGCCTGAGGGTATACTTCCCATTCCATCTCAGTAACCTCATCCACTCTTTTTTTTGCACTCACCAGTGATGAATTTATATAAGGTGTGAAGTAAGAATGCTTAACCACTTCGCGGGTATAATTCTGTATCCCTATAAAATCAGGTACCGCCTGCAAGGCCTTCTCATCATCTTGGCGCATAAATTTTTCGATTCTTTTTAAGAAAGGTAAACTTTCAATCGGATAGCCAAGCCCGCAAAGCGGTTCAACAAATAGTCGGTTAACTAGGGCATCTACTTTATCTGCCGCATTGATATCCTTTTCCCTACTTGTATGCGGATGTATCGCTGAACACGAAAAAGTAGTGCCAACCTCCAGATCACTTCGCAGTTGTTTTGCAAGTGTAATACCTGCAGCCTGCGAAAGTGCTGAGTGATGGATTGCCGGAATAAAATTATCCATACCCCGTTTGCCTGGGGCATGAATGCCAAGAAAATATCCTGCTCCGGTATAGACCATAGGCTCGTTCAATATCATCCAATGCTTTACTCTGTCACCAAAATGATTGATGCAAAAAGATACATATTCAGAAAAATGATCAACAATCTCTCGGTTTGCCCATCCATTTTTTTGCTGGAGAGCCTGGGGTAAATCCCAATGGTAAATAGTTACCCATGGGGTAATACCAAATTCAAGACAAAGATTTATAACGCGGTCATAAAATGCAACTCCATTACTATTTAATTCTCCATTACCATTCGGAAATATTCGTGACCAAGAGAGTGAAAACCGGAAGTTATTGATGTGCATTGATTTCATCAATGCAATATCGCCGGTATAATGATTGTAAAAATCACAACTTACATCGGCAGAATGCCCTTTAAAGATTTTTCCTTTTTTTTTAGAAAACTCATCCCAAATGGATGGGCCTTTGCCATCTGCATTAGTTGACCCCTCAGTTTGAAATGCTGAGGCTGCTACACCCCAGACAAATTGCTCACCAAAATCTGACTTGTTAAATATCAAAATAATCTAAAAGAAGTTTTCTCTAATATCTTAAAGAAATTAGAATTTCGAAATAATTTAAAATCAGATCGCTTAATTTTTAAAGGCTTAATTACTGTTGAATCCTGTGATTCCTTTTCAATAATATCTTTCAATATTTTTTCAGTCATATCTGGAAAATTTACCGGAATAACTTTGCCATTCGAAACCCAGTCCACTATTTTTTGCAGGTGTTTTTTCTTCAGGCTTTTAATTACAGGAACACCCAGGTTTTTTAATGCCTCCGCATTGCATTGCTGCTCATATTGGCCAGTCATTGGAATAACCATTAGCTTCTTTTTCAAATACAAAGCTTCTGCAGGAGTTTCAAATCCAGCCCCACAAAACACACCGCTTGCCTTTGACATGCTATCTATAAATTCGTCATTATTGATAGGTCGTATCCAGACATTTTTTTCGTGAAATGACTCCTTATTGTGTTTTGAAAATACCTGCCACTGAACATGTTCAACCTTCGATAATATTTTCACTAATCGTTCATCATCATAAGCTGGTAGATAAACGGTATAATGGCCCAAATTAAGAGGTTCTTTTTGTCGTACTTCAGCACGAATTACTGGAGTAAAGATATTGCTATCATAAGGTAAAAAATGAAAGCCATACTGACTGGTTGAGGGGGCATAAGACCGAAGAATCACTTTTCCAAGAGGGTCAAAATTCTTAGCCTTCGGCGCTTTTTTGTTAATAACAGCCGCTTGGTGACTAATTGAAATACAAGGCTTTCCTGAAAAATAACAAGCCCAAGACGAAACAGGTTCAAAATCGCTAATTACCAAATCGTATTCGCTGACAGGAAGTGATTTTATGTCTTTGATCAACTGCTTTAAACGAGATTTTTTATACGTTTCAGTTATGTCTACATTTCCCTTTTTACCGAATATGAAACTTAAACCATGAAAGCGATAGTTGATTTTAAACGGAAGTGCTACATCTGCCTGAGTTCCACTGATTAATAAATCAACATCATGCTCTTTTTTTAACAAGGGAATGATCTCTCTTGCGCGGGTAACATGCCCATTGCCTGTACCTTGTATGGCATAAAGGATTTTCATGATGATTTTAATTTAAATTCAGAAACCATCTGATTAAATAATTGCTTAATATCCATCTCTTCAACTTCTTCGTTGGCAGTTTTAAGCATTGCGATTCTTTCTGATTCACTGAAGCGAAATAAATCCCATTGTCCTTTATGGTATTCTAATGCAGTAAGATTCTCAATCCAATCGCCCGAATTCAGATACATGATACTTCCATGCGCATGTTCAATTTTACGCATTTCTGGATGATGGATATGGCCGCAAACTACATACTGATAATTGTTACTGATGCCAATGTCTGCTGCAGTTTCTTCAAAGCCATTTATAAATTTAACAGCACCCTTAACACTATTTTTAATTTTTTTAGAGAACGAAATTTTACCCCTTTTAAATAGGGTTTCTGATACCCAGTTTGCAAGACTATTGATGATGATCAGTGTATCATAACCTATGGCTCCAAGTTTTGCAAGCCATTTTGAATGCTGCATGGTCACATCAAAAACATCACCATGAAATATCCAGGCCTTTTCCTGGTTATCCAATTCGATAATCAGCTTGTTCAGTATTTGAAATGATCCCATCTTGAAACCTTCAAACTTTCTAAGCATTTCGTCATGGTTGCCGGTTATATAATATACTTTAACGCCCTTACTAAGCCAGTTCATGATATGCTTAATCACCTTCATGTGTGATTTAGGCCAATAGCTTTTATTGAATTGCCATATATCAATAATATCACCATTCAATACAACAATTTTGGGCTTGATTGATTTCAAATAATGCAGTAGCTCTTTTGCCCTGCAGCCATAGGTGCCGAGATGCACATCCGAGATTACAACTAGTTCTACCTGTCTCTTGTTTTTATTCATTAATGTCTAAAAAAGGAGTTGATCTTAGAAAAACGAATAAAGATGAAGTAGAAAAGATGTTCGGATAACTGAGTGTAGATTTGATTCAATTCATTCTATTTAATCTTTACAACATTAATGAATACATATTACCTAAATATTAAATCAGTAACAGCAAATTGTTAGGAATTGTTGCATAAAATATACAGAGAGATTACCAATTATAAAAAAGAGGTGGAGGGAAAATTTAATAAAAATCAACAAAATATATTTTATTTTTTCTTATCAAACAAAGCATAAACCATAATATACCCTGCAGGATTAGTTAAATCACCTGCCACTGAAACAGCAATATATTGTTTTTTACCACTAAAATATGTGGATGCATTGGATGTGGTATTTGCTGGAATTTGAGTATCCCATAACAACTTACCTGTATCTTTATCATAAGCCCGAAACTTAAAATTATTTGCACCCATGTTAGCACCTATAAATACAAGGCCACCGGCAGTTACAATTGGCCCGGTATTCCCTTCGGAACCTGTTTCCGGCTCCCCTTTTTCCTGCAAATGTGGATAATTACCTAATGGAATAGACCATTCATAGTCACCAGTATTAAGGTTAATTGCATTTAGGGTCGTCCATGGAGGTTTAATTCCATAGCGCCCTTTTACATCACGGAATTTACCATTAGATAAAATATCAAGGTACCTGACGGGGGTGCTTAGTTTATATTTATCCGCTTCCGTATTCGCTGATTCGCTTTTTGCTATTTCTTTCATAAAATTAATTTCCCTTGCTGATTGTGAATCATTATTAAATAGAAACGAAATAATAGCCTCTTCCTTTCCTGCAATTATATTTGCAAAAGATGGCATCCTGCCACCACCCCCTCTTATTTTAATTAATACTTCTTCTTCAGTCATTCGGCTTTTAAGGCCTGCTAATGAGGGATAATCTGCATCCCCATTCTTATCTATCCCATGACAAGCCTGGCAATGCGTAGCATACAGGGCTTTTCCCCGGGTAAATGGGGTACCGGATTCATTTTCAGGTTCCATTTTTTTCATGAGGCTCACTCCGGGGGTATTTGTAGCCCTAACATAAATTATCCCGCTTGTCTGATCAAAAGCACCTCCCCCCCAATTTGAGCCTCCACTAGTTCCAGGAAGATTGACATTGCCTCTTAAGGAAGGTGGAGTAAAAAGACCTTCATATCTTATGGACTTAAATCTTTTCAATAATTCATCATTTGACTCCTTTGAAAAATTACTCAAATTATCCAATGAAATATGCTGGCGGGCATAAGGCTCTGGTTTTAATGGAAATGGTTGAGTTGGCCAGGCTTCTTCTCCGGGCACATCTGAAGCAGGTACTGGGCGCTCTTCAATTGGAAATAAGGGTTCCCCAGTTTCGCGATTGAGCAAATAAATAAATCCTATTTTAGAGGTTTGTGCTACCGCATCAATTTTTTTTCCATCATGAACAACAGATACTAAATTTGGAGGTGCCGACAGATCATAATCCCAAAGGTCATGATGAATAGTTTGAAAATGCCAGATATATTTCCCAGTTTGAGCATCAAGAGCCACCACACTGTTACCAAATAAATTTTGGCCCTTTCGATCTCCGCCGTAAAAATCATAAGAGGGCGATCCTAATGCAAGGAATACCATCCCCCGTTTTTCATCAAGGCTCATTCCAGACCAGTCGTTAACACCTCCTGAATATTTCCAGGCATCTTTTGGCCAGGTATCATATCCGAATTCTCCAGGATGTGGAATAGTATGGAAAGTCCAAACCAGCTTCCCAGTTTTAACATTATAGGCACGCTGGTAACCAGGCTCGGCGCCATATAATTCTGAAACTGATGTACCCAGAATCAATAGGTCTTTATAAATAATCCCGGGTGAGGTAGGTGCAACAAATATCTTATCAGGATTGCCCCTCATACCAAAATTTAAATTCACCTTCCCATTCTGACCAAATGACAAAATTAATTTGCCTGATCGGGCATCTACCGCAAAGAGATGATTTCCAGCAGTAAATAGAATTCTTTTATCATTTCCATCTTCCCAATAGGTAACTCCACGACTATACCCTCCACCTAATCCGCCGTTAAACGGATCAAAAGACCATATTTGTTTGCCATTACTTGCATTAATGCCATAAATCCTATTACGGGCTGATGAAATAAACATCACACCGTCTATTACAATTGGATTTGCTTCACTTCTAGAGGTTTTTGCACCTGGAGGAGCATCCTGGTAGGGGAATGTCCAGGCTAATTCTAAGTCGGTAACATTTAACTTGTTAACTTGCTTCAAAGGAGAAAAACTACTGCTATTTGCATCCGCCTTGTAGGTACTCCAAGTTCTGGACTGCTGTTTAGCCATCTGGCAACCTGCATACAATAAAATGAAAAACAGAAATAAGCCTAAAGGTATTTTTTTGATCAACTTATTTTTAAGAAGCATATTTGCTTTGTTCATAGGCAATATTTCATATTTCCTTATGGTATACTAAATTAAAAACGATTCTTTGAATTTGTTAAAAAAAGAGCACAAATCCACTGGATTTAATAAACGAATTAAAAAGACAGATTCATCAGTGAGAATTCAGATCACCATCGTGTAGATAGAAATTTCCATCCTGGGACTACTTTTTGCATTTCAATTTCATCATTACGCTTAGTCAAGCCACAGTTTAAATAGTTTTTATGCAATCTTGCCAGAGCAATTTTGTCTAATTCCACACCTAATCCGGGATCTGTAGGAACAGCTACTGAACCATCAACAAACTTTATCCTACCACCCATAATAATTTCATCAGACTGCCATGGATAGTGCGTATCAAGGGCATATGGCAAATTGGGAAGAGCGGCTCCCAAATGCACCATTGCTGCCAGAGATATTCCCAAATGGCTGTTTGAATGCATTGACAAGTCTCTTCCGAATGTTTCACAAATTCCTGCTAGCGTCATAGATGCCTTTAGTCCGCCCCAGAAATGATGGTCACTTAAAATTATATCTTCGGCACCTATTTTAATGCTATTAGGTATATCATCAAACGAGGTGGTACACATATTAGTGGCCAGAGGAGTTTTCAATATTTTTCGTAAAGCAGCCATATTTTCTTGCCCCCGAACAGGATCTTCAAGATATTCCAAAACGCCTTCTAATTCCTTACCATATTGAATTCCGGTTTCTAATTTCCAAACTGCATTCGGGTCGAAACGAAGGGGTACTTCTGGCCCAAATTCTTTGTAAAGGGCAAGAATTGCATCCACTTCCTGCCTGGGTTCAAAAACACCACCCTTAAGTTTGATCGATTTAAATCCAAATTCGCTGCACATTGCTTTAGCTTGCATTATGATTTCGGCAGGAGTTAAAGCGGCTTTCTGTTTAGCCGCTTCCCAACCTTGAGCTGCTGGATTTACATGAAACCCATACTCAGCACCTGCACCTTCATATTTATAAAAAAGGTAGGCCGAAAAGGGCACAGAATCCCGCAATTTGCCTCCTAATAAATCAACTATTGGGCGCCCAAGAACTTTCCCAATGATGTCCATACAAGCAACTTCAACGGCACTAAAAATATGCACTAACTTTCGCTGATCCCAAGGAGCTTCACCTCTTTCTGCAGGAGATTCAGATCCAAAGCTGGCAGTTAAGACCTGTCTGATTTGATTAAGCTGAAATACATCTTTTCCAACAAGGAGTTCCCTCGCCTCAATTAGCGCCTGCTCAATATCTTCATTGCCCGGTATTTCACTTATGCCAGTAATCTGATCATCTGTTATTATTTCCAAAATGATCCTCAAGGCATATGGAGCATGAAGTCCCGCAGCATTCAATAATGGCGGGTCAACAATGGCAATCGGTGTGATACTGATGTCACTGATTAGAGGACCCCTTTGTTTTATCATCTATTTGTATCCTAAATATCAGACTGTCGCTTCTTCAGTTACCGCTTGTATTAATCCTTTAATATATCCATAACAAAATGCAAAAGACTGCCAGTTTGCTAAAGGATCATGATGATGTGGAACATGATCAGGCATCACCATACCATCAAAACCCACTTCACGTAATTCACGTACAACCTGCAGAAAATTCATGTCACCATTATCAGGATAAACCTCCTGGAAATTATTCCAACCGCCTTTAATATTTCTTAAATGAACATTAAATATTTGATTTCGCTCACCAGCCCATCTAATAATAGGAATAATATCATTCTTGGGATCCTTTAACCCTTCAGCTATAGACCCTATACAGAAGTTAAAACCATGATATTTACTATCGTATAATTGCGCGAATCTCTTGATTCCCGCAAAAACATCCGGACTGTTCCATCGTGTTATTCCGCGATAACCAGCCGGGGTTGGAGGATCAGCTATGTGGTTTGCAAGTTTAACATTATACTCTTTGGCAACTGGTAAAGTTCTATCCAATAGATATGTGATCCTTTCAAACATTTCATCAATGTTTACATCACCTGCAATTGTTTTTGGGTCATTTCTTTTTACTGCCTCTTCATAATTCCAGACACTATATTCTGCATTTCCCCTTTTTGGATCAACAACTTTCCCTGTTCTCAATACAGGTAAAATAGTTGTATTATAATTCAATACCTTTACCCCAGTCTTACCGGCTACCATGATCATTTGATTAAGCATGTCAATTTCACGATCTCTCTCCGGACTTTTCCCCAGCATAACATTAGGCACACTTACCTTATCAATACCGGCAGATGTTAAGGCCCAATGATATGCATCCAAACTGATCCCATACTTTTCGCAAGCATCTCTTTTTCTAAATGAATCTTCAAGATCCCAACCTACGCCAGGAATAAATTTGGGAGATCCGCCATCAATATTGTATACACCACAACGGCCTTTCAACTGTAAATTCTCTTCAGTGGTTCCCCCTGATTGGCATCCCACTTTCATTAATACTTTTTTGGGTTTTGCCTTATTTTCGAAGTTGCCTTCAGCCCTTGAGTCCATGGGTGCCAAAACCGATGGCACTAATGCTCCGGCAGTTAAGGCTTTAACAAAATTTCTACGTTGCATAGTTTAGTGTTTATTAGTTTCGTTAAATAATTATTATTTTTCTTCTTGTAATAATGCCAATGAGCTGTGATCAAGATCGCCAAATCCATTCTTCACTAATTGACCCATTAATTCAGCAACCAGTGCAGTTGCCTTAAGTGAAACATGATGCTCATTGCCGGTTTGAAGGGCTATTCCCATATCTTTTTTATGTAATTTAACTTTAAAACCGGGGACAAAATTTTTATCAATTATTCGCTGCCCATGTAAATCTAAAATACGGCTTTGAGCAAATCCTCCTAGTAAAACCTCGCGCATTTTCGGTAAATTGACGCCCGCTTTTTTGGCCAGTGAAAAAGCCTCTGAAACGGCCTGAATAGTAATACCAACAATCATTTGATTACAAGCCTTTGTAACCTGACCTGCGCCCGGTTCGCCGATCAATACTATATTTTTCCCAAGAGCCTGAAAAATAGGAAGAGCCCTATTAAAGGATGGTTCATCACCGCCAACCATGATGGATAGACTGGCTGCTTCTGCCCCTACCTGACCACCCGAAACTGGTGCATCTAAGGCAGATACACCCTTATTCTTCATACTTGTGAATATTTCCAGGCTTACTGCCGGCGATATTGTGGACATATCAATAAATAGAGATCCAGAATTTATTCCTTCCAACACCTCAGAAACTACATTTTTTACATCAGGAGAATCGGGCAACATAGTAATAATTATATCTGAGTGTTTTGATAGTTCTGCAATATTGTCAATCAAACTTGCACCAGCTTCCTTCAAGATGCCGGAAGCATTACTTGCACTCAATACATTAACCTGATAACCGGCCTTAATCAGGTTTAATGCCATCGGTTTTCCCATGATACCTAAACCAATAAAACCTATTTTTTCCATTACTAACAAATTATTTTCTAAACTTTAAACAAGAGGGAATAATTTCGCCCCGATCATAATGACAATCAGACCTGTAATACCCATTACAACCAATAAAGGTGAAATGGTTTTGAGCGCTTCTTTTTCTGTCAGATTACTTAATTTACAAATTATCCAGAACCCAGCATCATTCATCCAAGGAACCAATTTGGAACCGCAACCAATGGCCAATCCCAGATAAACAGGATGGAAATCCAGATTAGCATTCATAGCCATACCAGATAATATTCCTGATGCTGTAATCAAAGCTACTGTTGCTGATCCCTGGGCTGTACGGACAACTGCTGCGATAAGGAAAGCCAAAGGTATTAAGGACATCTGGTAATCCTGAGTCATTATAGCGATCTGAGAACTAATTCCGGTTTGCTGAAGCATACCCCCAAATGCACCACCTGCAGAGGTGATCAATATAATGCTACCACCACTTGTTAAGGCAGTCCCTATAAAGGTTGTAAGTCCCTCTTTTGAATGCTTCTTTCTACTTGCAAGAACTAAAATAGCAGCAACACCACCTAATATTATTGCTGTATTTTTATTTCCTAAAAAAGCAGAAACACCAATAAGATTTTGAATTAATGGCGATAAGTTATTACTATCAGCAGGTTTCATTACGTTTACAACTGTGTCAATACAGATAAAAATAAGAGGAATGAGTATTGGAAGTAAAGAAATGCCCAGGCCTGGAAGGTGTTTGGTATCAAGAATTGCTGAGGCCTTTATATCTTCAATTTTGGCATCCAAAGAATCTCTTAGTTCAATAGGCCGTTTTTTATTGACCCAAACTGCGAAAAAATAACCTGAAGTAATAGTGAAGAGTCCAACAATTGTACCCGCAACCATCATCAAACCAATCGGAATATTCATCTCACCGATCAAAAATAATGGTCCAGGTGCAGGTGGGACTAATGAATTCGCCATTGCGGCACCCGCCATCACACACATGACCAATAATAAATAGTTCTTTCCAATTCTTAAAGTCATTGCTTTTACCAAAGGAATCATTAAGAAAATGACAGTGTCAAAAAATACAGGGATACCAATAAAAAAGCTGCTAACCAAAAATGCCACTGGAGCCTTGTCCATACCAGTTAAGTATAGGATAGATCTTATAATCCGCTCAGCAGCACCACTTTCCAACAAACATTTTCCTATTATAGCGGCCATAGCTATTAATATTCCAATCTTTGCTGCAGTATTCCCAAATTCAGTAGCTACCCGTTCACCTACATTTTTCTTTGAAAGAGCCATGGCAGCATCCGCTGACATACCCTTTTCAAGTCCGAAATTTTGAATAAAATCAGGAGGGGTAAGTAAAGCAACAATAAATGCCGCGAACAATAGGGCCAGAAAAGGATGAAGTTTTAATCCAATTATTCCACCTACTACAATAATTACGCCTATTAATAACAAAAGAAAAGGATCCATAATTTGGTTTTTAAATTTATTGGTTTTTAAATTTTGCCATTTTCCCGGCCATATTTCTCGCACCTTCTGCAACAAAGGTGGCATCTGCACCACATGCCAGGAATCGAATTCCCAAATTATGATAGCGCTGATAGTCATCCGGATTAAAGAATAAAATCCCGGCAGCCTTACCAGCCCTTTTTGCCGCTCCAACTATATTAGTCAATACTTCTACAAATAAAGGATGTTCAAACTGCCCGAATATGCCCAATTCCATGGAAAGGTCTGCAGGTCCAATAAATAGAACATCTACACCATCAATTGTAGCTACTTCATCCAGGTGATTAAGGACTTCAGTGGTTTCAATTTGTACGATACCAAGTATCTGTTCTCTGGATTTTGCATAATAATCGTTGAAATTCAGACCAAACTGAGTAGCTCTCACCATTTTGGCTACCCCTCTGTTGCCAAAAGGAGGATAATGCAATCCTTTGACAACTTTCAGAGCCTCGTCAGCATTTCTTACTTTTGGACACATTACCCCTTCAGCACCCATATCCAGAACTCTGTGAATTCTCTGTGGTTCAGTACTTTCAGCACGTACAATTACACCTGTTGATGTATGTTCAATGGCCTGAATCTGTGATAGGGTACTGCCTTCTGAACCTGCACCATGCTCCAGATCAATCAATACCCAATCAAAACCAGATAAACCCACAATTTCGGCAGTAACAGCACTGCCCAGATTTAACCAACAACCATTTAAGGTTTCTCCATTCAATAATCTTTGTTTTAAATTTTTCATTGTTTAAATCTGGGTAATACTGTCTATTTATAAATTGCAAATTGGGCTAATAGTTAAAAATTGACTACTATTTTTTATCCCGCCAAATTCGGGTATCCACTTAAAACTTCCTCCAAAATTTCAAACATTTAAATTAGCATAAAACACCGAATTAAATAGAAATATAAAAAAGACTAAAATTGCAGGAATCCAGATTGTAAATGCAGTTAAGAAAAAGGAGAATTGCAGGAATATTTTGAGCCTTGAGAAGCCCCAAGAAATTATGGCAGCCTTTTATAAGTGCTCAAGATTTAATTAAGGATAGAAATTAAATGTACAGTGTTGTAGAAGTACGATAGAAAAATAGAGGGGGCAAAAGCCCCCTCTATAAAAATTATTAAACAGCCGCGCTTAGCGGTTTTTGTTTTTTCATGTATAAGTATAATGCAAGAAATGCTAAGATTAAAATAGCAGGGAAAAGAAGCATATTTGATAAAGTTGCCTGACCGGCAGCCAAATCTGCCGCATCACCAGCTAATCCTTGTGACACCGCTACTATTTTATTTTCCTGAATCCATGCTCCAATAATTGGTTGGAACATAGAAGAAGAAAACATTCCTATTCCGCCCATAATTGAAAGCCCTAGAGCTCCTGTTTGTGGCATACTCTCTGCAATGAAACCGATCATGTTTGGCCAGAAATAACAGATTCCAAGTGCATAAAACACAGCAGCAACATAAAGCATACTACCATCCATGGTGCTCATCATGTATATACCGATCACACCGAAAATGGCCGAACCCAGTAAAACACCAACAGTATTCAAATTCTTGATCAGCGGGCCTGCAAAATATCTTCCAACAGCCATCAAACCAGTTACTAATGCTAGGATCAACATTGGGCTTGCTCCTGCCTTTGAAAGGATTGGACCCACCCATTGCTGCGGACCAAACTCAGATATAGCAGTTAATGCCATACATGCAGCCATAAACAAATACAATGGGTTTAACATTGCTTTAAAATTATCTAAAGTTGAATTTTCTGAAATTCTTGGTTTTGGAAAAGTTTGACCAAAGAATAAAACTGCATATATGATCGTAGGTATCAAAATTACCCAGATTTGAGCCTGCCAGCTCATGCTTGCTTCAGTCATGAATTTTGAGATCAAAGCACCAAGAACTATACCACCAGGGAACCACATGTGGAAACGATTGATCTTTCTGCTGAACGCCAAGCCAGAATAAGAATCAGCGATCATTGGATTACAAGCTGCTTCGGTACAACCATTACCTAAACCAATTAATAGGGTAGAAATAAGCAAGGTGTAGTAATCTGTGGCATAAATAGTCATCACTATACCAATTGCATGTGCTAATAAAGCAATTTGCATAATCAATCTAGGCCCAATTTGAGCGTAAAAAATACCTCCCAAGATCATGGATATTGGAAAACCCAAAAACCACATTTGATTGATGTGACCCAATTGAACTGTGTCCAGATTCAATTCAGTTCCCAATTGTGTTAAAATGCCTGCACGTATACTAAACGAGAATGCCGTTGTAATAAGTGCAAAGCAACTAGCCAAGAATAGGCGATTTGCATTGACAGTTTGATTCATGATTAATTAATTAATGGTTTAATAATTAGGATTAAGTTCAAATAATAAATTAAAATAGATAAATTATTTGAATACAAAACCAATTGTTAAGAGGTTTTTGTAAAAAACCTCATTAATGTAGGTACTGCGTGCTTTCTGATTAATAAAGTTTTACCTATTTAATTGAGATGATTGCTATAATCGATTGATTTGGCGGTCTGGAATTATGGAACCTCATAAGCGCCCACACCATTTTAAGCCCCCCCTATAATTAAGTCCTTGATAAATTAGATAAAATGTTTAATTTCAATTGTTTTCTTTAATGAGAAAGAAAAATCTTTTAAAACTAGTTAAACACTAATAACTATACATTATGACTTTTGAAAAACTAGTTGAACCAATTTATCAAAAATTTCTTTCCGAAAAAACAAGAAAAAGTAGTGAGTGGATTATTCTATCCATAGCCATTGCTAGTTTCATAAGTCACCTTGT
The DNA here is from genome assembly GCA_947479815.1 of Sphingobacteriaceae bacterium. Classification (GTDB taxonomy): domain Bacteria; phylum Bacteroidota; class Bacteroidia; order Sphingobacteriales; family Sphingobacteriaceae; genus Daejeonella. The sequence continues at coordinate 46,143 of CANKAT010000006.1, read as the reverse complement.
ACTAATCTATTTGGTTGACTTTGGTATTATTTCAATAAACAATTCAACTGATCTATTAAGCAACCCAATTGCTGCTATTTATACGCCCTTTTCATTTATACTATTGTATGAGGTATATCTACTGATATATTACCTTCCAAAATCTTTTACCACCTATATTGGTAAGCAATATGAGATAATGACATTGATTGTAATTCGTAGATTATTTAAGGACCTTTCAAATTTGACTCTTACAACAGATTGGTTCAATATAAAATATGATTTACAATTTACATACGATTTGGCTACCTCTATATTGATGTTTTTTCTTATTTACCTTTTCTATATTCAAAGTAAAATCACATACAATTCAAAACCGCTAAATCAAGCACAACTTGGTGCTGTATCTAGATTTGTGAAAATTAAGAAGATACTAGCTACGGCCTTGGTTCCTATTTTTATTTTACTTGCCATTTATTCTTTTGTAGACTGGTCAATAAAAATTATTAACCCAGTGGTGAGCAGCAATTCTTCATTTGCCAATATCAACAACATCTTTTTTGAGCAGTTTTTTACTTTTCTAATTTTTGCAGATGTTATATTATTGTTATTCTCATTTTTTTTAACTGATGAATTCCATAAGGTTATTAGAAATTCGGGATTTATTATATCAACTATCCTAATCCGTTTATCATTTTCTATAACTGGATTACTAAATAATATATTGATTGTATGCGCCATTATTTTTGGGCTTCTAATCATCTTGGTTCACAATAAATTTGCAAAGAGTATTGCCCTTGAAAAGAACAAGGCCGAGAAAGGTTAATGAGGCTTACAAGTTTTAAAATAAAGCGTTTCTAAATACCCCGCTTTTTATTTAAAGTATTGAATTGCGTTTTACATGAAATAGCGTTAGGCAAGCTGAAAATCTACTTTTGATGATCCACTAGCAGTGTATTTTGCCCATTTTTGATCTTTAAATTCTGCACTCCTTTGAATAGTTACAAGTACCGAATCATTTTGCTTAATTCCCTTTACGGTAACTGCAAATTGATTTTGAGAAAAACCACTCTTGACACTAAATAAAACTAAAAGAATGAGTAGTATAATTTGTTTCATAAGCACAGACACTAGATCTTATATTTTCTCTAATTTGAACAATATTCCTTTAATAAAGATTCTAAAGTACTGAAAATAAATAGATTGATTTAAATCGTCATTATAACGTGAACCGATATTAAATATAATGCTAGTTGGAGTTTTCATATATTAATTTTTTAATTAATTATGAAAACACCTAGAAGAAAAAACAATTAACAGAGAACTACATCATTGATAAAATCTGCGGTTAATCAAATCAGAACAGAAAATTCAGATGATGCTAGACCTTGGAAAAAATTTAATCTGATTATAGATTCATTAATATTAAAAAGCCGGTTAAAGTAGAATTGATTTGATGATTTAAAAGAGTTATTGATTTAATATATTAATTAATACTTTCATAGTTTCAGCCTGATAGTTTTCGACGTTTTGCTTTGCTTTTTTAACTTTTTCTGTTGCTTTTTGTGGATTTTGTGCCATTTCTAAAACAGCAGGAACAATCCCTTCTATCTCTTTTTCTACATCCAGATTAAATAACCAATCTCCCAATCCGATATCACGCCACATGATACCTTTACTTGTCTGTTCTTTAAATCGGCATACAATTGCAGGTATTCCATTTCCTACAGACATGATTGGAGAATGCATTTCATTACCAAAAATTCCGGCCGACAATTTATATGTACTGATAGCTTCATCAGTAAGCCAATATTTATTCCTCCAAACAACTCTTTTTTTAACTGCCTCTGGCAAAGGATCATATAACATTTCTTTTCCAATTGCCACCTCAGTTTGGTCTTCGGGTACAATCAAAATTTTTAAATCCGTTTTTGTAACTACGGCAATAATAGCCTCCCTAAGAGCCTTATGATCATGTTCCTTAAAAGTCTGATTTATAGCATCTTTGGGTGCATCAAATGGTCGATTTTTACTCGGAATTAACCAATATGGAGTATGCCTATACTTAGGAATCACACACATAAATTTGCCTTCTTCTAATTGATTTTTATTCAAGAAAGATCTTGCAGCTTTTTCATTAAATGTATCAACCGCAAAAGCTCCATCGGGCCCAAAATCCATTATTTTGCTATTCACGCCAAGGCTTTTGGCATAATTAAGGGAGTAGGAATCTCTGAAAAATACAAATAGCGCATTTGATAACAGGTAGTTTGTATTTGCAGATGCATTCGTATCATTGTAAGTTATGCCATAAATACCATAAGGCTTCCCGGTTTCATTTTTCCACTTTTCTACATCTTTTTCAGCAACTAAATAAGGTCCTGAACCATGAAGAAGAAAATCACATTCCTTAAATGCTCTTTGTACAGCATCAGTATTTGATGAAGTGAAAATCTCAAGCTTAGGAAATCGTTTCAAAAGCAACTCTTTCACCCCATTTCCTACATCACCAGCCCAAAGTCTGACCTCAACGTCTGGCATGTATTTTTCAAGTAAATGTAAAACTCCAGGCGTGTGAGCTATGTCTCCAATATTGACAGTTTGCCAAGAGGATCGAAGTAGTATCTTTTTACCTTTAAATTTAGAACTTTTATCAGAGCTATAACCATGAGCCTTGTATGCCAAAGAGGCTAATATTGAACCTGATATTAAAGAAATACTTTTTACAAAAATTCTTCGATTTATCATTTTTAGTAATTAAAATAAGTTTCAAGCCTACAGTATTGGCGTGAAACTTTAAAATTAAGAATAGTAGCCTGGATTTTGACCAAAATTAGCTCCATTATTAGCATCAATTAATTTTGAGTGTAAATAGTCAGCATAAAATGGACCGATATTAGGTATAATTCTAGTTGGAGTTTCGTGTTCAATCAAAATTATTTATTTTCTTTGGTTTTCAAAACTTTGGCTTAAAATTGATCTTTGATAAGCTTTTCTTCGCTCAAGCAATGTTGGCTTTTTGATTCGATTTCTTTCTTTTTAAATGGCCTCTTCGCAGCCAAAATAGATTCTGCATGAACGCTAATCTATTTGTTCATGACAATCAATAGTATAATTTTAAATTTCAAAGCTCTTAGCTAAACCTGCCAAAATTTTATTAATTAAAAGACGACCATATCTAAATCAACCATTCTGGATAATAAACTAATTGCGAGAAGAAAATGGGGCGAAATTTGAGAATTGGTGTACCTATAAAAAAATACCCAAGAGGCTATTTACTTAAAGAGTATATCCGATTGTTTGCAGCGCGGAAAAGATTCCGATTTTAATCCTATTTTATACTAAATACCTTTAAAAAATTTATCCTTTCCACTAAATCTTTCTATTAATCTTAAAAGCTAATTTCTGCATTGCACCCAGGAATTACAGCAGCATAATCTTTTATTGGAGGGTACACGGTTAACAATTAATTGTTTACTTCTTCGTGTAAATTTCAATAAACTGTGAATTCTTCTGGTCAAAGGATAAAAATTTCATTTTCCCGGTGCTCGTATTGCTACCAAAAGGGATAACAAAGGCCTTTATGCTGTCGTCAAATTCCCATTTTGGGTTTTCGAAAGTGTTGTCACCTTTGTTAATCCAAACTCTTTCATTTAGTTTTTCGCCAAGATTGGTAATAAAGAAAATATCATCAATTCCATCAAAATTTAAATCCATTATCATATAATCTCTTGTTCCGTTCGTGTGCGCAGTGTTTTGTACAGTGCTAATTTCATCAAGTTTAGTAAAATCGCTGTCTTTTGACCTAAAGATTTTTTGATCACCAATTCCTCCTTCAGTAAAATAAAACAAGTTTGGTTTATTGGTTTTTGGATTGTTTAATCCGAATACCTTGTAAGCACCGTAGTTAGCACCAAAAGGTAAAAAACTCGATATGTTAGTTTTGGTGAAGCTGTTGCCTGATACGTTAATGCGTTGAACCGCTGAAATTGGTGTTGGATAATAATCAATGTAAGGAGCAGAAATTAAGTCCTGAACATTATCTCCATTAATATCGGTGATGAAAATACTCCCAGTTTGGTTGTTGGTAGTAATATTCATTTTTTTAGTTAAAACACCGGCATTATTGATGAAAAGTGTCATTTCTTCTTGCGAAAAGGATTGCACAACCAAATCTTTGTCGCCATCAGCATCTAAGTCGCCTACTGCAGAATTATGGTAAAAACGTTTAGTATCTGTCAAATCACCAATTTGAGCTTTAGCAAAAGTGCCATTAGCTTTCCCAAAAAAACAGTGCGACACGAAGCCAGGATACTGACCATTGATCTTTAAGGAAGGAGTTTCTTTACCATGATCAGCAAGGAATAAATCTTTGATACCATCACCGTTTAAATCCTCGTAGTAAAACGGACTTTTAGGGAATCCAACTTCCTTATATTCACCTAAAAATGCTGTTGTATTTTCGGTAAGTAGGCCAGTACTTGTGTTAATACTAAATGACCTCAAATAGTCGTAAGTAGTTCCAAATAAATCGGCAGTAGATGAAAGCAGTGTATATGCGCCATTAATGTTGATAATTTTTATGCTTTCTGGATGGATCGTGTTTACCTTCAAAGCCGTAGAAAAAATATTATCTTGCTTAGTACTATACGTAGTTTTAGTGTCAATTATTGGGGGTGGTGTTGGGGTAGTTGGCGTAGTTGAAGTAGTTGGGGTAGTTGGAGTAGTTGGAGTAGTTTTTTTACAAGCAACCACAGCGAGTATCAGCAACAAAAGAAATATTCTTTTCATTTATTAATATAATAAGTTTGTGTAGAGTAAATTGTTGAAACTAGCCCATAGGTTCAAGATTAATTAAGTGAATTAAGTGATTCACTTAATTAAATCGAAAAGTAACTCAACTAAATTCCTTTTTTAAAACAGGCAGCACCTCATTTTTGAGCGTGTATAAACTCTGCCGTTTATCATCTGAAGATGAGATTCGTACAATGGCGTTTTCAATTCGATATTTCAAATAAATTTGATGATTGATATTAGAGATAATATTCAATCTCAACCTACGCTGGTTATCTAAATTCTTTTTAGCAAGGCCCAATAAATCATTTACTTCAATAGTGGTTAAGCCACCTTGCTGGGAAGTTAATAGTGTATTCAATAAACTGAGTTCATGCTCATCCAGATTGAGTTGAAGTTGCTTTTTATTTTTACGGTAGTAAGTAAATACTATCCCAAGAAATACCAATACAAAGAGCCCCGCGAGAATATAATTGAGCTTAGATTTTGGGGAGTAGAACTGGCCTATGGGCTCTGAATTTTGAAGCAGCTCAGCAATGCTAATGCTAAAGCGTTTACCTGCCTCCTCATCCCAATAGCCATGAATAATTCCCTCTTGGATATACATCAAAGGAGCAGCTTTATACGATTTTGTTTTATTTTGATAGTGAAAAACCTGATTTTTTACAGGGTCTATGATAAAGACTTCTTCTTCTGAGAATTGAACAAAATAACGCCCCGACCACCTAATTTCTCGGCCCTTTGCTTCCAAAAGTTTAGGCATGATATTCCCCAATAATTTCCAGCGATTGCTTGTAAAATCAAAAGCATAAAATTCCGCATCAATTAGAGTAGGCTGCTTTTTCAAAAAAGAATGGTATTCTGAGCCTCCAGAATAAAATAAATCAGACTTTAAATCATAGCCATGGAATCCATTAAATATAGATTTAGGTCCTAAATTTTCTGCTTTGATATTTTCCCATTCTTTAGAATGCTCATCAAAAAAGGTCAATGCCTGGCTAAAATTCCAAAAGCCTGAACCCCCAAAACTATGCAAGGTATTTTTACGACGAAAAACACTGGCACCAAAATTATAACCTGCATAATAAGTTCTGTCGGCCTTGCTAAGTAAGCCTTGGGCTTCATCAAAATTAAAAACGATCCCCGTGCCCGCAAGCACAAAGCGCCATTTAGACTCGCCCAAATAAAAACTGTAGCAAGTAGTTCTTGGAGGAAGATGCTGGCTAACTAAACTGTCTAATTCAATTGGACGAATGATCTGCCATTGGCCTGGCTGAACTTCCAATTCGAGTTTTTTATTGTTTAGGTCTATTCTTTTTCTAAGCTGCACCGAACTATCCAACCAATTCAGATATTTAATATCTGCAAACGAGGAAAAACTATAGAAAACAAATAAAATAAAACCTGCCAGTACTTTCTTCATCATGAATAAGCTATTAATATCAAACCTAATAATACTCATTCATTTAAACACATCAAATTAAGTGAAGTACTAATTCACATATTTTGAACCGATATGCATAACAACAGTGAAGAATGTAGTAGCTAGAGCGTTAGTTTTTTTATTTTATGTTTGAGGAACACCAACCAGGAAAAATAGAGTCAGCTCGCTAGCGGTGAAAACTAGCGGTAATGCCTTGAAAAAAGCGCAAATAGAGATTTACTATGCGTTATGTAAAAATACTTCAGCAGGAATACTAAAATAATTTTTAAGTTTCTGCGCCATTTTCAAAGTGATTTCACGCTTTCCTGAAAGAATAGATGAAACGTGACCTTTGCTTCCAATTATTGGCTCAAGATCTTTTGCCTTCAATCCCATTTCCTGCATTTTATATTTGATAACTTCTAAAGCATCAAGTTCAGGTAATGCATAATGCTTATCATCGTAATCTTTTACCAAAACCATAAGTAAATCTAACTCGTCACTTTCTGGTGTGTTAGGTTTTGCAAGGAATATTTCCATCAATCGCATAGAAGCTTTATTGTAATCTTCTTCTGTTTTTAATACTTTCCAGTTCATTTTATAGCTTTTTATAGTTTAAGATTGCCGTGTCAAAAGGAACAGTTTCAACATTAATCTTATCATATTCTTTATGAGTTCCAAACCAAATTACATAACAAGCCGTTTGTAAAAAGTTTACTGAAACCACTAATCGAAAATCATTTCCCTTAATATTGAAAACAACTCTGTCATTGTTTACGATACTAGCATTTCCGTAAACTCGTTTGAGTTCATTGAAATTGTGAAAATCCAATTTTGAAAACTCATTATACCAAATCAACAATTGAGTTTTTGCAATTGGGTATTTTTCAGTGTAAAATAGAATCGTCTTCTTTACAAGGATCTTCATACATCAAAATTAACTAATAAGTTTGCAAATTGCAAACTTATTAGATTATAATTTAAAAATTAAGAAGAATAATGGCACATCCGCTAACAGCATAGCTACCCAATTGTATGAACACGGATTGCCTCTAGTTCAAATTATGAAAATTACAGGTCATAAAAAACTATCCACCTTACAGAAATACATCAAAAGTGACTCAGATATTCAGATGATGTTGGAAGTTGGAAATTCGATTGGAAAAAGTGTCAAATGATATTTCCTGCAAACATCTCAACTACCTATAAAAAACCTGTATTATACACTTGGCAAAATTTTGCAGGCCAGACGGGAAATACGACCTTAATCTTATTTAACAGTAAACACCTTTAAACATAATATATAATGGGTTTATCATTATACTGATCACATCTAAACGGTTCTAAATTAATTTTACAGTATACTCCGAAAGAATTAATATATTCATGTTCAAATTCAATAATATGAATTAAGTGAATGGTTTTCAGTTCAATGATTAATGTAAATAATTTGAATAAATTTGAATTTAGGAGAATTCTTAGATTTATTTAATTTTCAGAAGTCTAATTCTTTTGAATTAACTACTACTATTTATGGCAAAACAATCATTAAAAGACCCAAAATTTCGGTGCAACGCATGTAAGGAATTTTATTTTGCAGAAGAAAATCCAGTTCATTATCAATGTCCAAAACATGGTTATTTATGTGAAAAACATATTATTGATACTGATTTCTACTTTACTGGAATTAGTGATGCAAAAAGTGAAAGAAAAATTCATTTACCATCCGAATTTATAGGTTGCTGTCATTTATATAAAGATTCAACACGTGGTGAGAGCGTTAAAAGTGTAACTTATTTTACAGGAAACCCAAAAAAAATAGTGTCAGATGAGCAATTCATTGAATATTTTCAAAAATTTAATGCTTGTACTAAAAAAGCACTTAAATTCAATTGGAATTCTAATTTAAAAATGTGGGTTGAAGAAGGGAAAGAAGTAATTGAAAAACCCGCTGCAAAATCCGAAAAATCAAATAAGTCAGGTGAAATCAAATTATTAATTGATTTGTTTGAAAAAGATATTTTGACAAAAGAACAATTTTTAAATCAGCTGAAATCTAGTATATAAAAAAATTTATTTCATTGATTTTTTAATGCTATCAGTTATCCTACTAGTTAGTTTTATTATTTTGAAAAACCTATAAACAAGTCCAATCTTAATCCCTAAAGTTGGCCATTTAAATTAGCTTGAATTGCTAAATTAAATTGGAAATATGAAAAAGACCAGATTCACAGAAACCCAGACTATAGAAGCCATTAAGGAATATGAGAATGGCAGAAATGAAATTGGATTTTGCATAAAACACACGATAGTTTCGACAAGAATCAGGAAGAAGTAAACTATTAACATCTTCAATTTCAAAAGGAATGAATAATACCATTTTGAAAAGAATGGTAGGGATAAAAAAGACGATAATTAAATAGATATGCAAACTTATCTGAACAAGTAATTGTTGAGGAAGTGAAAAATAAAAATTCAAAACCAGTTAGGAATTCGAAAAAATAATAGATGTCATATGACCCAGATTGTAAACATTAAATTTTCTTACTGAGCACAAATTTTCTTATTTGAATATTCAAACTGTCGGATGAAAATCATCCTCATCATCCTTGTTTAAAAAAGGACCATCAAACTTATTTTTTCTAGTACTTTCTGAAGGCGCTTTTAATGAAGTACCCACCTTGTAGCCAACATATATAAAAGCACCTAATACAAGAATACCATAGATTGCAGAAGTGATTGAATTATTTTTATCATGTTCATCTAATAGCTGATCATAAGTTGGCTTCTTATCTTCCTCACAAGACACTACTGTAAATACTACTGATATTATTAGTAAATATTTTATAATTGATTTCATAAGTAAAAGTTTTCCATTATGAATTAATATATTTAAACATATCAATTTATTATGAAAATAAAGCCCTGGTTAATCCTTATAATTTATACTCTATTGTTACTATACCTGGGTCTATGGTCAGAACTTGCTGGTAGAATCAGGTTTAATCAATGGGATATTATAGGTATAGGAGCTAGGTTTAGAGTTACCAACCACAACTTGTATTCAAACTTATATCTATTGGGTATAGTCTTTATTATAGTAATATCATACTTAATAAAACTTATAAGAAATTATAAATCTAATTAACAGCCATCAGGGGTATCTGCTTTTACAAGTTAAATGGGGAAGAAAATGGGAAGAAATTTGATATTTGTTGTGCCTATGTTGTACCTATAAAACAAAACACCCCATAAGCTATTGACTTACAGGGTGTTAATCGAGTGTTTGCGGACCGGACGGGACTCGAACCCGCGACCTCCGCCGTGACAGGGCGGCATTCTAACCAGCTGAACTACCGATCCTCACTATCTTAATATCTCCCCTTAGGGTTAATCCTGTTAACACAGGAAAGATACTGTTTATTTTGTGCTATGCACCTTACTTTGTGATCCCGCTGGGATTCCCCGTTTTTAAACGGGATAAACTTCTCATCCCAGAGAAATTATTTTACTCGTGCTGCGCACGTTTTTTGTGATCCCGCTGGGATTCGAACCCAGGACCACTACATTAAAAGTGTAATGCTCTACCAGCTGAGCTACGGAATCATCCTTTTCAGATTAACGTAACCGTTTTTCTTAAAAGTGAGGCAAATATACGGGATTAACCTATATGGTGCAAATAATAAAAACCTTAATTTCCGTTATGTGCCTAACCTGCTTATTTTCAATTATTAACAATACAAATGATTAAGATTTCAGCATCAAAAGCCTTAATCTTATTAGGCCATTGAACCTTCTTTCATCTTTTCTGCATTCTCTGCAAGCTGTAATTGATCAATTACTTCTTGAATATCGCCATTCATTACATTTGGAAGATTATAGATTGTTAAGCCAATGCGGTGTTCTGTAACCCTACCCTGAGGATAGTTATACGTACGAATTTTTGCAGAGCGGTCGCCGGTGGCAACCATAGTTTTACGCTTTTTAGAGGTTTCTTCGAGCATCTTTGCATGCTCTAGTTCATAAACCCTGCTCCGAAGAACACCAAATGCTTTATCAAAATTCTTTAACTGCGACTTCTGATCCTGACACTGCGCCACAATCCCGGTAGGAAGATGGGTTAAACGAACTGCAGAGTAAGTGGTATTAACAGATTGACCACCTGGCCCCGATGAACAGAACAAGTCTTTGCGCACATCATTCATGCTGATTTGAACATCAAACTCATCTGCCTCTGGCAATACCACTACAGATGCCGCCGATGTATGCACACGACCAGCAGTTTCGGTATCTGGAACGCGCTGCACCCGGTGAACACCTGATTCATATTTCAACTGCCCATAGGCATCTTCACCTGTCACATTAAATACAACTTCCTTATACCCTCCGGCAGTTCCTTCAGTTACATCAACAACCTCCATACGCCAGCCCTTGCGTTCGCAATAACGGGTATACATTCGGTAAAGATCTCCAGCAAAAAGCGCCGCCTCATCACCTCCTGTTCCTCCACGGATCTCCACAATTGCATTCTTACTGTCTTCAGGATCTTGAGGAATAAGCATTACACGAATCTTTTCTTCTAGCTGCTCTTGCTGAGGTACTAATTCGTCGAGCTCCATCTTGGCCATTTCACGCAATTCTTCATCCTTCTCATTAGAAAGTAGACTCTTATTTGCATCAATATTGCTGATCACATTGCTGTAAATTTTATACTCATCAACAATCTTGGTCAAGTCTTTATATTCCTTATTCAGCTGAGCAAAACGCTTCATATCGCTCATCGTTGCCGGATTACTCAGCTCGCGCTCAACTTCCTGCCAGCGTTCCTTAATAAATTCTAATTTTTGTAACATAGTATTGGTTGAAATATCCTGTTTTAAGGACTGAAATTACGGGCCTGAATTCAAGGCCTCAAAAATACGCCTTTTTTGGATAATAATTGAAGGTTAAACGAAATCGGAAATAGGCCGGCTTTGTTTTGATGGATTAAAATCAGGATGAATGCTTTTCAAAATACCGCAATTCAAGTTTTTCGCCATCAAACACGGCATATGAATTGAAATTAATCCACTCGCCCAGATTGATATACTTACTTTCTCCGAGCTGAATTTCTAAAGGTAAATGCCTATGCCCAAAGATCAAGAAATCGAAGTGCTCTTTAAGAAGCAAATCTTTTGAATAGCTAACCAGCCACTCTTTCGAAAGGTCTGTAAACTCCTCTTTTTTATTGTTCTGCAGCCTACTTTGCATAGACCACTTTCTTGCAATTTGAACACCCAAATTTGGATGGATCCTAGCAAACAACCATTGGCAAAAATTACTCCTAAATATTTTTTTCAGAAACTTATAGTTAGCATCGCCAGGACCAAGACCATCGCCATGATGCAGAAAAAATCTTTTACCATTTCTTTCCAGAATCAATTCATCTGATATGATCTGTACTCCAAGTTCTTTTTTAAAATAATCAAACATCCACATATCGTGATTGCCTTTAAAAAAGAAAATCTTGATACCAGAATCTACTAACTCAGCAATTTTTCCTTGAAACCGGATAAAGCCTTTAGGAATTACCGCCCCGTACTCAAACCAGAAATCAAAAATATCTCCAATCAGGTAAATCTCACTTGCTTCATGTCTGATCTGCTCAAGCCACCTAACCACACAGTCTTCGCGCTCTCGACTAGCACGATGATCAGGTACTCCAAAATGAAAATCGGAGGCGAAAAATATTTTATTGGCTGACATGACTCAAAAATACATAAAATTTATTTTGAGCCTGCAACTAAGGTGAACGTTAGTGGGGGTTATGAACGTTCATCCACAAACGGCTACGTACAGGACTATGATACTTTGTTTTGGGATGCTAATAGTTCTAACGCCATGTCCAATACCGCGGCTATGAGCGGAATGAAATTATAAATGGAATTAGCTAAATCCAGGAACAGGAAAACTTATATCAATCTTAAACAAATCGTCCATTCACTGAACCTCCGTTCACCTCTCTTACGCCTTGACTGGTGCGGCAATTACAACCCCAGCCCTCGCAGAACCTTTCATAGCAGCAGGCGCAGCGGTGGGGTTTTGGTACTTTTTTCCTACAGAAAAAGGACTAGGCCCCCGCGGCTATGAGCGGAATGAAATCATGAATGCTTGGTGGGTAACACCAAGCAGAAGAAACATAAAATTATTCTAAAATAATTTTATATCGATATTTTGTGTCTTTTGTCTTGAAACAAAAGGCACCAAAAGTTCAAGAAAGAACGAAGCTTCAGCCCTCTAGGCCATACACCTGGCTCGCAGTTCTTTCATCCCACCGCGCGGATATTGTAGTTCATTTTTTATTTATTCTTTTTAGTTAAAATCTGACATGCTGTTGTCAAAATAATCTGCCCCCAATCAAGGCTAACAATTGACCGGCTTCTGACCATTTATAGGATTGCTTTCTCTATTTTTGAAGATAATAAATTAGAAATCACGTGAAAAGATTAAAAAAATCAATCTTCGTAATTGCTATTCTAATCAGTCCATTTTTTGGAATAGCTCAACATACAAGTCCTATTAATAAATCCATGAACTATCCTATAACTACTAAAACTGACGTTTTTGATACCTATTTTGGTACTAAGATCAATGACCCTTACCGCTGGTTGGAAGATGATCGCTCTGCAGAAACCAAAGCATGGGTTGATGCAGAAAATAAAGTAACTCAGGGCTATTTATCAGGAATCCCATTCAGAGGAGACATCAAAAAAAGATTAGAAACCTTGTGGAATTATGAAAAATTTACCGCACCGTTTAAGGAAGGTGTATATACCTATTTCTATAAAAATGATGGTTTACAGAATCAATATGTTCTGTACCGACAAAAAGATAAAAACAAACCTGAAGTTTTTCTAGATCCAAATACTTTTTCAAAAGATGCAACTACCTCGCTTGCAGGAATTGAATTTACAAAAGAGGGCAGCCTGGTAGCCTACCAGATCTCAGAAGGGGGTTCCGATTGGAGAAAAGTAATTGTATTAAATACATCTAACAAATCTGTTGTGGGTGATACCCTAATTGACGTTAAATTTTCAGGCCTGTCCTGGAAAGGAAATGAAGGATTCTATTACAGCAGTTATGACAAACCTAAAGAGGGCAGCCAGCTTTCTGGACTTACACAATATCATAAACTGTACTTTCATGCCATCGGAACCTCGCAGAAAGAGGATAAACTGATTTTTGGCGGCGATCAAACTCCGCGCCGATATATTGGTGGTGGCCTAACAGAAGACCAGCGATTTTTAGTGATTACGGCAGCTGTATCCACAACAGGAAATGAACTATACATTCAGGATCTTTCCAAACCTGGAAGTGCAATAGTCAATATAGTGAACAATTATAAGGGAGATCATTCTGTGATCGACAACCAGGGAGATAAACTATACCTATTTACCAATCATAATGCACCAAACTACAGAGTGGTAACTGTAGATGCCTCAAATCCGACTCCAGAAAACTGGAAGGATCTGATCAAAGAAACAGAGAATGTTCTAAATGTGAGTACTGCCGGTGGCAAAATCTTTGCCAGTTACCTGAAAGATGCAACATCTCTGGTGATGCAGTATGATATGGAGGGCAATTTAGAAAGAACAGTTACATTACCCGGTGTAGGTTCTGCAAGCGGTTTTAGTGCCAAAAAAACAGAAAAAGAGTTGTACTATACCTTTACTTCGTATATCTACCCTCCAACAATCTTCAAGTATAATATAGCTTCAGGGCAATCTATTGAATATAAAAAGGCGGGAGTTGAATTTGATCCTTCTAAATTTGTTTCCAAGCAAGTGTTCTATACTTCTAAAGACGGAACAAAAATTCCGATGATCATTACCCATAAAAAAGGAATTGAACTTAACGGTAAAAACCCAACTCTTTTATATGGTTATGGTGGCTTTAGTGTGAGCCTGACCCCGGCATTTAGTACTTCAAATATTATTTTACTTGAACAGGGAGGAATATATGCAGTACCAAACCTGCGAGGCGGTGGTGAATATGGTGAGAAATGGCACCTAGCGGGAACCAAAATGCAGAAGCAAAATGTATTTGATGATTTTATAGCCGCAGCAGAATACCTGATCAGCAATAACTACACGTCAAAAGAATATCTGGCCATAGCCGGAGGTTCAAATGGAGGTTTATTGGTAGCAGCCGTGATGAGTCAGCGGCCTGAACTTTTTAAAGTAGCTTTTCCTGCAGTAGGTGTTTTGGATATGCTCAGGTATAATAAATTTACTGCTGGAGCCGGATGGGCCTATGATTATGGAACGGCAGAAGATTCGAAAGAAATGTTTGATTATCTATTGAAATATTCGCCTTATCATGCTTTAAAACCTGGCATTTCTTATCCAGCCACATTGATTACTACTGCCGATCATGACGACCGCGTTGTTCCAGCCCACTCCTTTAAATTTGCAGCCAGATTACAGGAGTATCATAAAGGCGCTAGCCCGGCACTTATCCGAATCGAAACCAATGCAGGTCATGGTGCAGGAAAACCAACCGGAAAAATTATTGAAGAGCAAGCCGATAAATGGGCGTTTATGCTGTATAATATGGGGTTGAAGTATTAAGTTGTAAGTTATAGGTTATAGGTTATAGGTTAAAAGTTTAGGTTATAGGTTGTAGGTTAAAAGTTATAGGTTGTAGGTTATAGGTTATAAGTTTAGGTTAAAAGTTATAGGTTGTAGGTTGTAGAATTTAGCTGTATTAATACTTATAACTTATTACTTATTACTTACTACTTATAACTTACTACTTCCCAGTATTAGCAGAAAATTCCGCTCCAGGTTTACCAATAGATTTATAGGTTCCTTCGCCATTTAAAATGGAGGCGATTACAGCTTTATTAGCAATCAATTTAAGTGATTCGCTGAGGTCTTGATCGTATTTGAAATTTTGTTCAAGCCTTCCCTTTTCAAAGTAATACCGTGATACGATTTCGCCCTCTAAAACTTTTTTGATCTCTTCCTTGTAGATACTCAGATCATTCTTCTTTGCAGTTGAAATTCGGGTATTCAATGCCGCTAATTCAGTAGAAACTTCGCCCAGTTTGCTTTCTTTCTTAGCCTCATCACGCACTTCATTAAGCAATTTTTCTAAGCGTGAATTGTAACTATAATCTCTTTTTGAAAGAAAACTTACAAAATTTTCGAAGTCTGCATCAGTGAGTTTGAACGTTTTAGCATCAGTGATTGAGGGGTTTTGAATGCGAAACTGGGTGGCATAGTCAAAAATATGGTATTTTGAAGCTAGCGTTTGAGTGATCATACTATACTTAAGAGGCTTTACAAATAGGTCAGGATAAATACCGCTTCCATCATAAACAGATCTGCCTGTTTTGGTTTTATATTCTGTGATCAAAGAATCAGCCACTTTAACAACAGATCCATCAGCATCTCTGTGAGTATAGTCTAATGCTTGTATGCATCGGCCAGATGGAGTATAATATTTAGCAACAGTAACCTTTACAAGGCTGTTGTACGGAAGATTGAATGTTTGCTGAACAAGTCCTTTTCCGAAGCTACGCTGACCAATCACTACGGCCCGGTCTAGGTCTTGTAAAGATCCTGCAACAATTTCTGAAGCTGAAGCTGAACGATTATTGACCAACACCACCAATGGAAGAGATGGCTCCTCAGGATTATTTGAGGTAGTATAGGTAATCGATTTATTTTGATTTCTACCCTTTTGAATCACCACGGTTACCCCTTTATCAACAAAAAGGTTAACTATTTTTACTGCTTCCTGTAATATGCCACCGCCATTGAAACGAAGATCCAGGACCAAGCCATTGAGATTATTCTTCTTTAGCTCAGTCAAGGCATCACTAACTTCTTGGGCAGAATTTTCAAGAAACTTATCCAACTTAATATACCCAACATGATTATCGAGCATGCCAAAATACTTGACATTATCTTGCCTTATCTCTTCACGAACAAGGTTTATTAGTATGGGTTTAACAATTCCAGGTCGTTGAATCAAAAGCTTAACTGGCGTACCTTTTGATCCTTTAAGCATAGAACTAACCTGCTCATTATTTTTTCCATTTAAAGATATTCCTGAAATCTCAAGTAACTCATCGCCTGCACGAATATCTGCCTTCTGGGCCGGGAAACCCTGATAGGGATCTGCAACGATTACTTTACCATCTCTAGTTGAAATTGTTGCACCAATGCCTCCATATTGAGTACTTACATATTTAAGTTTATAATCTTCGATATCCGACTCTGGAATATACTCCGTATATGGATCCAGATCTTCAAGCATTGCATCAATTCCAATTTTCATCATTTCTGATGAATTCACATCATCTACATAATTTATACTCAACTGTTTATAAACTGCTGCAAAAATGTCTAGATTCTTAGACACCTGAAACAGGTCTTCAACGTATGAAAAAGAAAAAAACGAGATAATAACCGCACTAAGGATAAATCCCTTTACTATTTTCAGGAAATTAGGATTTGAACCGGACTGTTTATTCATACGTTTAAATTATGAATTTAAATTATAAAAAAACTGCCTTTTTTGAATTATAAAGATCAAGCCAGAAAAGCTTTCTATTATAAGCGATTTGTTTCAAGGAATTCCATGCCTTTTTTGAGCGTGAATACGATATACTCTCTTTTACGCCTCAATCGAGCCATCAAGCGGGTAATCAATTCTTCTTCTTGCCCCTGTTCATATGAAAGATCTTCATCGCTAAGGTTAGTGTATTTACGCTTGATCTTTAATTTCAAACGATCCCATTCTGAATTACTGATGCTGATCTCTGCCATGGTATAAATTTGTACAAAATTAAATTTTATCCCGACAAATTTCAAGCTAATTCGTAGAAATGAATAAATACAATATTTTAGAATTAATATTGTTTATTAGTTATAAATAAAATAGTATGAAAAAGATAATCCTATTCACATGCCTTTTCGGAATAACTTCAATTACGGTAATGGCACAAAAATCAAAATTTACCTTCGGAATTAAGGGAGGTGTCAATTATTCGAACCTAAAAACCAAAGATGACCTGACAGATCAAAAAAATATAATGGGATACCAGGCAGGAATATTCAGCAGAGTGGGTGGTGCCGGAATATATTTCCAACCTGAATTGTATCTCGGAACAAAAGGTAATGAATTTACCAGCCTTGACATGAATTCAAGAATGATTGATGTGAAAGGCAAAATAAAGTTCACCACGCTTGACCTTCCACTTTTAGTTGGAACAAAGATTGGAAGCAATAAACTAAACCTTCGTTTTATGGGCGGGCCCATCGTATCGTTTATCATTGATGAAAACAATACCCTTGGCTCAGCATACAATTCACTTAGTGATTTTGGAAATTATAAGAAACAAACCCTTGGATTCCAGGCAGGAAGTGGAATTGATTTGGGCAACCTCACCTTTGATGTTCGTTATGAATCGGGATTGAGCAATGTAAGCCAAAGTGAAAAATATAGTCAACAACAGAATGTATTTCATATAAGTCTGGGGTTTAAGTTATTGTAAAAGAACATTAACCTTAATCTACTCAAATAGAAACAGAACTAGCCTTGAGTATATTAATCTTTAATGTGTTGTTAACTTTATCAGGTATACTATGAAACCAGATTTAGTTCGTAATTAAATTAACCAAGATAATTTTTAGGCAATTCCAAAGGATAAATTTTTTGTAATTATATTTGCGTCTCACCTAATATAGTCAGAATCAAATGGCCAGATTAAATCTTCTCGAAGAAACCCGATTCGAAAAACTTCCTGTAACTGTTTATGCAAACCAGGATATTGCATCTAAAAAGGTGGCACGCCGCATTACCGACCTAATTGTTAGCAAACAATTGAAAGGCGAAAATGCAATCCTTGGACTTGCAACTGGAGTTACACCTTTAGGAGTTTATCGCGAACTTGTACGTATTCATAAAGAAGAAGGAGTTAGCTTTAAAAATGTGATCACATTCAATCTTGATGAATATTTTCCAATGAAATCCACATCGCCACAAAGCTATGTGACTTTTATGAAAGAAAATTTATTCAACCATATTGACATCAATATGGATAATGTTCATATTCCTGATGGAACTTTGCCAATCGAAGAAATTCATGATTTTTGTTTGAATTATGAACTAAAGATTACAGAATTAGGTGGACTTGATCTTCAGTTATTGGGTATCGGCCGTACCGGGCACATTGGTTTTAACGAACCGGGATCAGCTCCAAATTCAGGAACTAGATTGGTAACTCTTGATGATTTGACCCGACGAGATGCTTCACGCGATTTTGGTGGAAAAGAAAATGTACCAACTAAGGCCATTACAATGGGCATTGGAACCATTTTTAAAGCCCGCGAAATCATACTGATGGCATGGAACACAAAAAAGGCCTTCATCATCAAAAAGGCAGTTGAAGGTGAAATTTCATCTGAAGTGCCAGCAACCTACCTGCAACTTTCTGAAAATGTAGAGTTTATACTCGATCAGGATGCTGCCTCAGAACTAACAAGGTTCAATACTCCATGGCTCGTTAAAGATTGCACATGGGATGTACAAATGATCAAAAAGGCGGTGATCTGGCTTGCCAACACGCTTGGGAAACCAATCCTAAAACTTACCGAAGAAGATTATAACAACCATGGAATGGCGCAGCTAGCTACTGAGAAAGGTCCGGTTTATAATATCAATATTCATATTTTCAATAAACTTCAACATACCATAACTGGTTGGCCGGGAGGAAAAAGCAATGCGGATGATTCTCAAAGGCCTGAAAGAGCGGTTCCTGATAAAAAAAGATCGATCATTTTCTCACCTCACCCTGATGATGACGTAATTTCAATGGGTGGAACTTTTATCAGACTTGTTGATCAGGGTCATGATGTACATGTGGCTTACCAAACCTCAGGCAATACCGCTGTTTGGGATGATGATGCACTCAGATTTGTTGAATTTGCAAAAGACTTCAGCAAATCAATAAACTTGGATACCCATAAACTCGAAGAACTGTATGGGTCTATGCGTAAGTTTATGGAAAATAAACAACCTAATCAGGCTGATACTTCAGAAATTCAGACGCTAAAAGGTTTGATCCGAAAAGGTGAGGCAACTAGTGGTGCCCGTTTTGCCGGTCTAAAAGATGATCACATACATTTTATGGCTCTTCCTTTTTACGATAAGGGAAAAACAATCCGTAATCCGGTTGCAGAAGACGATATACGTATTACAATGGAATTACTTGACAAAGTAAAACCTCATCAGGTATTTGCTGCCGGCGATTTTGCCGATCCTCATGGAACTCATAAGGTTTGTTTTGATATCGTTATTGAAGCTCTTGAACGTCTTAAAGATAAAGAATGGGTTAAAGATTGCTGGTTATGGATGTACCGTGGTGCATGGCATGAATTTGAGACCCATGAAATTCAAATGGCAGTACCTCTTTCACCTCAGGAAGTTGAACGCAAAAGATTAGCCATATTTAAGCATCAGTCTCAAAAAGACATCCCTGTATTTCCGGGTGATGATGCAAGAGAATTTTGGGTACGTGCCGAAGATCGCACGCGTGAAACTGCTAAAGCCTACGACAAACTGGGTCTTGCTGAATATGAAGCGATGGAAGCGTTCGTCAGATGGGAATTTTAGGCATAGTCTGAAATCAAGAATATGAGGATCAGACTACTATTCATTCTGGCTATCAGTATTCTGAGCCTGAAAACCTATGCGCAGCAATCTTCTAGGCCTAATATAGTTGTTATATTAACTGATGACCATGCGGTAAGTGCTATTGGTGCCTATGGTTCTAAATATGGGGCAACACCAAACTTAGATCGACTAGCCAAAGAAGGTGCCCTTTTTAACAGAGCATTTGTAGTCAATTCCATTTGCGGTCCAAGCAGGGCCGTTCTTTTAACTGGCAAGTATAGCCATGTGAATGGGATGAGAGATAATCGTGACCGATTCGATGCTTCGCAAGATGTATTTCCCGCACGTCTCAAACAATCTGGTTTTCAAACTGCTTGGATAGGAAAATGGCATTTAGTTTCCTACCCGCAGGGTTTTGATTACTGGAATATTTTCCCGGGTCAGGGGCTTTATTATAATCCCGACATGATCAGTATGAACGGAGATACCACTAGGCATGATGGTTATGGAACAGATATTGTAACCGATATGACCATCAACTGGCTTGATAAACGTGATGAATCGAAGCCATTCTTTGTTGTTGTTGGCGAGAAAGCTCCGCATCGCACCTGGATGCCGGATACTGCCGACCTTGGTAAATTTGATCAAATCAATTTTCCATTACCAAAGAATTTTTATGACCCATATGATAAGCGTATCGCTGCGGGAATGCAGGATATGTCTATTGAAAAAACCATGAAACTGGGCTACGATTTAAAGATGAAAAGCGATCCTGATGCAGTTGCAGAAGCTTTCATTAAAAGAATGAGTGCGGCACAACGTAAAAAGTGGAATGCCTATTATGATCAGGTTGAAGCAGATTTTCTCAAGAAAAAATTAACAGGAAAAGCACTCACCGAATGGAAATATCAACGCTACATGCGAGATTACTACAGTACAACACTTTCGCTTGACCGAAATATTGGTAAGATCCTGGCCTATCTTGACAAGAACAACCTAACTAAGAATACCATTGTTGTATATACCTCAGACCAGGGTTTTTATCTGGGTGAACATGGCTGGTTCGATAAACGATTTATGTATGAGGAATCTATGCGCACTCCTCTAATTATCAGGTATCCAGGTGTAATAAAACCAGGAACTGTTTCAAACCAGTTAATATCAAATGTTGACTTTGCTCCTACTTTTTTAGATGCAGCAGGTGTTACCATTCCGAAAGAGATTCAGGGTGTATCAATGATGCCATTATTAAGGGATCCCAATTCAAGCATCAGAAACTCTGCATATTACCATTTTTACGAATTCCCAGGTGAGCACAGTGTATTGAAGCATTTCGGAATTCGGACAAGCCGTTATAAACTGATTCGTTTTTATGACCATAAAAATTTCTGGGAACTTTATGACCTTCAAAAAGACCCGCATGAAATGAAAAATTTGTATGGACAGAAAAAATATGCTGCCCTTACAGCAGATCTAAAAAAGCAGTTGGAACAACTTTGCATTCAAAATAAAGACCAAGAAGCACTAAAAGCCTTAGCTCAAAATTTCTGATCTCAATAAAAGTATACTTTTGAATACTAATTTTAAGATATGTCTGAATCTTCCATACTAATAAAGTCGCCTGTTAGGCTTTTATCTCTTGATGTTTTTAGAGGCTTAACAGTAGCTGCCATGATCCTGGTTAACAACCCTGGAAGTTGGTCAACTATTTATGCTCCATTAAAACATGCCGAATGGAATGGCTGTACTCCTACAGATCTAATATTTCCTTTCTTCCTTTTTATTGTTGGGGTTTCAATAAGTTATGCGCTGGGTAGTAAAAAAGAGTCTACTAGCCAGTCAAAGCTTCTGTTTACTGCTTTAAAGAGGGCATTAATCCTTTTTGGATTAGGGCTTTTCTTGAATTTGTTTCCTAAGGTATTTACTGACCCAATGGAGGCTATAAGCACGGTTCGTATACCCGGTGTTCTTCAAAGAATTGCAATCGTATTCTTTTTAACAGCGCTGATCTTTATAAAAACAAATCAAAAAACCCAGTTAAGAATATTTTTCGGGATCCTGATCGCGTATTGGGCGCTCATGACATTTGTTCCGGTACCCGGTATTGGGTATGCAAATCTTGAGAAAGAAACCAATTTAGGAGCATGGCTTGACCGCACAATACTTACCGAAGCACATCTGTGGAAGTCAGTCAAAACCTGGGATCCTGAAGGGATTCTAAGTACTTTACCAGCTGTTGCTACCGGCCTTTTTGGCGTTCTGATTGGTACCTGGCTGAGGCGTAAGGACCGAGAAGAAAGTGTGAAAATTTCATGGATGTTTTCTATTGGAATATTAGCAGTTATACTTGGACTGATCTGGGATCTTTGTTTTCCAATAAATAAGGCACTTTGGACCAGCTCCTTTGTATTATATGCAGGCGGATTGGCCACCGTCGGTCTTGCATTATGCTATTGGCTCATTGATGTTCAGGGTTATAAAAAGGGCACAACGCCTTTAGTTGTTTATGGCGTGAATGCAATTACAGTATTTTTTCTTTCTGGCTTGATCCCAAGAATATTAACCCTAATCATGGTAAGCATGCCAGATGGAACCCGTGTAAATTCAAAAGTCTGGATGTATGAAACTTTTTATACACCCTATTTTACACCAGTCAACGCATCACTCGCTGGAGCTGTAACATTTATCCTAATTTGGCTTCTAATACTATGGGCAATGTTTAAGAAAAATATCATTATTAAAGTTTAAATTTTACCCTGTTCAATTGCTAACCACTATAATTATAAATATATGAGAACTATTAATAAATTTTTGAGCTATTCGATCGCATTAGTTATTGCGGTTTCTGGAATAGTGAATGCTCAAACAAATGTAAAGAGCAAGACTGGAGCGGCATCTGAGATTATCCCTTTAGATCCGGCAGTAAGAACAGGTAAACTACCTAACGGATTTACGTATTACATCCGTAAAAATGTTGAGCCAAAAAATAGGGTTACCTTATACCTTGCGAACAAAATAGGTTCCATTATGGAAAATGATGATCAGCTTGGACTGGCGCATTTTATGGAACATATGGGCTTTAACGGAACCAAGAATTTTCCGAAAAATGACCTGGTGAATTACCTTCAAAAAACAGGTGTGCGCTTTGGTGCCGACCTGAATGCGTACACCAGTTTTGATGAAACTGTTTACCAACTCCCTATCCCTTCTGATGATCCTGAGATCCTAAAAAATGGAATTCAGATTATGCGCGATTGGGCTCAAGATGCAACATTAGATGATGCTGAAATCAATAAGGAACGCGGAGTAGTATTAGAAGAAAAGAGATTGGGAAAAGGTGCTCAGCAGCGTATGCAGGATCAGTATCTGCCGATGCTTTTCAATAACACCCGTTATTCAAAGCGTTTGCCAATTGGTACAGAAGAGGTTTTAAAGAATTTTACCCCTGCTACCCTACGTCAATTTTACGCTGACTGGTACCGCCCAGATCTTCAGGCACTGATTGTAGTTGGAGATATCGATGTAGCTGCTATGGAGCAAACGATCAAAGCAAAATTCTCTGATCTTAAAAAGCCGGCAAAACCACGATTGCGCACAAAATATTCAATTACATTGCTGAACAAAAATCAGTTCATCACTGTTACCGATAAAGAATTCCCAGTAAGTGTGGCTCAGATCTTAATTAAGCACCCAGAGTCAAAACTGATCACTAAAACTGATTACAGAAATAGTATGGTCAGGGCTTTATTTAACCAGATGCTGGGTGCCCGCTTTGCCGATCTAAGCAAGCAAGCAGATCCTCCATTCCTTCAGGGAGGTGCCAATATCAGCCCATTTTTAGCTGGCCTGGATAATTACAGCGCCTTTGTTGTGGCTAAACCAGGCGAAATGGAAAGAGGTTTTAAAGCCGTACTTTCTGAAACCGAACGCTTACAACGTTTTGGATTCACACAAACAGAATTAGACCGTGCAAAACAATCCTATCTAACTAATATGGAATCTTCTTTCAAGGAGAAAGATAAAACACCATCAGCTAGTTTTGTAAACGAATACTTGCGTCATTTCCTTGAACAAGAGGCTAGCCCTGGTATTGAGTATGAGTTTAATATGGCTAACTCTTTAACAAGTGGTATCACTTTGGCTGACCTTAACGGATATTCCAAAAAATACATCACTGATGTGAACCGTGATGTGATCATTATGGGTCCTGAAAAGGATAAAGCTAATTTACCCAATGAGGCAACTATCGAAAAATGGATTGGCGCAACCAAGCAAAGTAATTTAACTGCCTATGTAGATCAGGTATCTGATAAACCACTTCTTGCAGCAAAACTTAGTGGTGGAAAAGTAATATCTGAATCAAAGACCACAGAAATTGGTGTTACAGAGCTGAAATTGAGCAATGGTATCAAGGTAATTTTAAAGCCTACTGACTTTAAAAATGATGAGATCAGCTTTTCTGCCTTTAGCCCGGGTGGTACCTCACTTTACAGTGATGCAGATTTTCAGTCGGCTTCGGCAGCAACTGCGATCATTAGAAGTGGTGGTATTGGAGAATTCAATTCTGTTCAGCTTCCAAAATTATTGAGTGGCAAACGTGTTTCTGTAAACCCTTACATTGCAGAAAGATCTGAAGGAATATCAGGATCAACAACACCAAAAGATCTTGAAACAGCACTTCAACTTACTTATTTATATTTCACCGCTCCACGTAAAGATGCAGAAACCTTCAAAGGACTGATCGCACAACAGAAAGGAAGTTTGGCAAACAGAGGCAACGATCCAAACAGTGTATTTGCAGATTCATTAGCTGCTATTTTAGGCAACTACAATGTTCGCCGTACCGGACCATCTGTAGAAAAATTAAATCAGATTAACCTGGAGAGGGCATTTGATATCTACAAAGAACGATTTGCTGATGCAAGTGATTTCACGTTCGTTTTTGTTGGTAATTTCACTGCAGAAAAAATCAAGCCATTACTAGAGCAGTACTTAGGTTCATTACCTTCAATCAACCGCAAAGAAACTGCTAAAGACCTTGGAATTAATATTCCTGCCGGAAAGATTGATAAAAAAATCTACAAAGGACAAGAACCAAAGGCTAGCGTTCGTCTGGTATTTAGTGGCGATTACACGTACAGTGTAAAACATAACAATCAGTTAGATGCTCTAGCTGAAGTATTAACAATCAAACTAATTGAACGTTTACGTGAAGATGAAGGCGGCGTTTATGGTGTGGGTGCACGTGCATCTTATTCTAAATTTCCAAAAAGCAAATATACCTTCAATATTTCCTTTGGTTGTGCACCTGAGAATGTTGAAAAACTAATCAGCTCTACATTAGACGAAATTAATAAGATCAGACAGAATGGTGCTCTGAAATTAGACATCGAAAAATTCATTGCTGAAGAAACTCGTTCTACTGAAACACAATTAAAAGAGAATGGTTTTTGGTTAGGCTACCTAGCCAGCCAATATCAAAATGAAGAAGATCCAAAGCAGATCTTATCTTATCTTGAGTCATTAAAAGAATTGACACCTGAATTCTTAAAGGCTACAGTTCAATACCGATTATCAGATAATTTTATCCGTATGGTATTACTTCCTGAAAAATAGGATCATAATGAGATCATAAAAAAGCCGGTTCAAGTATTTTGAACCGGCTTTTTTTATATTCTTTAGGTTAAAACTGAACAGCTACTGAGGCAGCATTAGAATGCTGACTTTCATTTTTAAGCCGGTCTAATGCTGTAACAACATAGATATAATTACGGTTAGCACTTACCGTGTTATCTATATAAGATGTTTCGGCAGAGCTGAATGAGATCTTCAGAATATGATGAGCCTGCTCAATAGCTATCTTTTCGCCACGATCAAAGCGGTATATAACATACCCGTATGCTTTATCGCCATCACTAGCCACAAGTGGCTCTTTCCAGCTTAATGCTACGCCTTTAGCAACTGGTTTTGCAGTTAAAGCACTCGGTGCATTTGGATTTACCGCATCAAGCCAAGACATAGCAGGTTGGAGAGCAGGATAACGATAAAAATTAATACGAAGAGAATCCTGTACACCTGCAAGGTTATTAGTGACCGATTTGGAACTAAAGAAAACACTGCCCTGAACATTTTCATTTTTTCTAAGATATCTAATCTGATCAGGTATTTGCTGACGGTTACTCCATCCCGGACGGTTTTCCATAGCTCGGTAAACACCCTGACCAATATAAACATGTTTGCCAAAGGCATTATTACTCCACCAATCAACCAGCTTATCGTATGGTGCCACCTGATAACCAAAAGGGAAATAAATCTGTGGATTCAGATAATCAATCCAACCTTTCTGAGCCCATTTACGGGCATCTGCATATAGTTTTCCGTAACCGTCAAAACCATTACTTTCAGAACCTTCGGGATCCTGGGTTTTATTTCGCCAAATTCCAAAAGGGCTAATCCCAAATTTGACATATTTTTTTGTAGCATGAATACTATCAGAAACTACATGAATCAAGGTATCCACATTATTGCGTCGCCAATCATCAATATTTTTGAAAGCAGTTCCATACTTATAAAAAGTTTCATTATCCCGAAGAGGCTGATTAGGCTCAGGATAAGGATAAAAATAATCGTCAAAATGGACACCATCAATATCATAGTTTTTAACCACATCCATAATCACACTAACTATGTATTGACGCACCTCCGGAAGTCCGGGATTAAATAATTTTTTGCCTCCATAAGTAAAGAACCACTCAGGTTTCTGTTTGGTAATATGATTGGCACTGGTATGAGCATCTATCAGGTTAAACGTTGCACGGTAAGGGTTAAACCAGGCATGCAATTCCATTCCCCTTTTATGGGCTTCTACAATAGCGAAATCTAATGGGTCATAATAGGGTACAGGTGCCTGACCTTGATTTCCGGTAAGAAATCGACTCCATAACTCCCGACCCCTTCCATATAGTGCATCAGTAGCCGGACGAATCTGGAATAAAATTGAATTCACACCATTCTTTTGATGCTGATCAAGAATTCGAAGAAGCTCAGTTTTCTGAATGTCCGCACTTAGGCCAGGCTTTGAAGGCCAATCGATATTTGCTACGGTAGCAACCCAAACACCTCTAAATTCTCGCTTCGGGTGTTCAGTACTTTGAGACTTGGAAATACATGGAGCCGTAATTAGGAGTGCAATAATGACTAATAGCTTCTTTATCATGAATAGGATATTCTGGTATGCCAGTAAAGATAATAATCTAATTTATTGCTTAAAGCCAAAATACATCATAATAATATCTAAAGGGAATAGCTTTCTTAAAGCCTTAAAAATAATTTATGGGGAATTAAAAAGCTGAATCATACATCTTAAAGAATATATTTGTTATCATTGAAGTTCAAATTATATGATTTTATATAAAGAAAATAGAATCTATAACAACTAATTGTACATGGAAAACGGAGAACAACCTTTACAAAAAGATTCCAATAAAATCTATTTTTTAATTGCTGTTATACTGGCATTACTTGGAACCAATACCTATTTATTTTTAAAAGATAAAAAAGCAAATGAACGCATTGTAACTATTAGCGATGAAAAAACCAGAATGCAGACTGAAATTGACAAAATTGAAGCTGAACTGGATAATGTTTCAAGCATGAATATCAAGCCATCTCAGGAAATAAAAAGTGAGCAGGATATTGCAAGAAAACAAATCAAAGAATTGAGAGCAACCCTAGCACAAGGTCAACTTACGCAAGGTCAGCTTGCCAAAGTACAGGAAGAAATTAAAGAACTTAAAAATGTAGTGTCAAAATACAGCTCAGACATAGAAACATTAAAAAAGCTCAATGCTAATCTAACCACTGAACGAAATGAATAAAATGTACATTCCGTTAGTTTTCTAGCATCCAACCTTGAAAAGCAAAATGAAGAGCTAAGTACAAAGGTCAATGCATCAGCGCCTTAAAACATCAAATATTTCAGTTCAGGCACTTCACGTTTAAAAAAACGGCAAAGAAAACATTGCTAATCGGGCCAATACGACTGATATCAAAAATTCATTCAGTATGATGTTACAATTCTGCACTGAACGTTGGTATAGCACGATCAACCTTTTTTACAAGGCCCTGTAATACATTTCCGGGGCCAACTTCAGTAAATGAAGTTGCTCCATCATGAAGCATTTTTTCAATCGTTTGTGTCCAGCGTACTGCTCCGGTCAATTGTGCAATCAAATTATGTTTAATGCTTGCCACATCGGTGTATGCCTTAGCGTCAATATTCTGGTAGATTGGGCAGATTGGCTCCTTAATTTCAGTATTTTCAATTGCCGATTGCAATTCAACACGAGCAAGCTCCATTAAAGGAGAATGAAATGCTCCTCCAACATTCAGCTTAATTGCTCTTTTTGCTCCCGCTTCAATCAATAGCTCGCAAGCTTTATCAATACCTTCAATAGTTCCTGAAATAACGAGTTGACCCGGACAGTTATAATTTGCTGGAACCACAATATCACTTACTCGTTGACAAATATCTTCAACAGTAAAATCATCTAGTCCAAGTATTGCTGCCATAGTGGAAGGTCTTACCTCACAAGCCTTTTGCATAGCATTGGCACGTGCACTTACCAAACGCAAGCCGTCTTCAAAGGATAAAGCCTGCGCGGCAACAAGCGCAGAAAACTCACCAAGTGAATGACCAGCCACCATGTCTGGGTTAAAATCATTCTTCAACTCTTTTGCCAAAATAACTGAATGGAGGAAAATAGCTGGCTGCGTTACATTGGTCTGCTTCAAATCTTCATCTGTTCCAGAAAACATGATGTCTGTGATTCTAAAACCCAGTATTTGATTGGCAGTTTCAAATAGCTCTTTTGCGGTAGATGAATGATCGTAAAGATCTTTTCCCATGCCTGCAAACTGGGCTCCCTGCCCCGGAAATAAGTATGATTTCATGATTAATGGATCCTATATATGTAATTTAATAAAAAATAACTACTCCTTTTAACTTAAGCTTGCCGTAATGAGGCGCAAAAATTCAGCGCGTGTTGTTTCATTCACGAAAGCTCCGGTAAAAGCAGAAGTGGTAGTCACAGAATTTTGTTTTTGAATTCCACGCATCGACATACATAAATGCTTGCACTCAATAACCACTGCAACTCCGGTAGCATCCAGAGTTTCCTGGATACAATCACGAATTTGATTTGTTAAACGCTCTTGAACCTGTAAGCGCCTGGCAAAAGCATCAACCACTCTAGGAATTTTACTCAGCCCAACAATATTGCCGTTTGGTATGTAAGCAACATGTGCCTTCCCAAAAAAGGGCAGCATATGATGTTCGCACATAGAAAATACTTCAATATCTTTTACAACAACCATTTGATTATACTCTTCCTTAAACATGGCACTGCGAAGAATTTCTTCTGGATTAGCATCGTATCCATGCGTAAGAAATTGCAAAGCCTTTGCTACACGAACCGGTGTCTGAATAAGGCCTTCACGGGATGGATCCTCACCCAACTCGGCTAAAATTGCTTTATAATGAGCCGCTATACGCTCGATTTTTTGTGGATCGTATTGGTCGATCTTGGTATACCCATCGATTTTTATTTCTGAAGACTTGTTTTTTTCGTCCATTATCAGATGCTTGAGTTCATTTAGATCAACCGAAGTATTCTACAAAATTATTTTCGGTTTCGAAAAGTTTAACAGAATGTAAGATGGCACCCTGTCCATCAATATGCGGTTTAAGAACATCAAATATGGTAACCGCCAGCACTTCGGTCGAAGCCATTTTGCCTTTCATAAATTCTACATCAATATTGATGTTCTTATGATCCAGAACATCTGTTACATAAATGGTAATGATTCGTTTCAATTCTTTGAGATCGATTACAAATCCAGTTTCAGGATTGATATCCCCCTTTACCGTAACAAATAGTTCATAATTATGGCCATGCCAGTTTGGATTTGAACACTTTCCGAAAATTTCCTGATTTTGTTCGTCACTCCACTCTTCTCTGTATAGCTTATGTGCTGCATTAAACCGCTCTTTGCGCGTAATATATATCATTTTCAAAAAATTAAAATACAAATATACTCAAACTAACCAGCATGGTTTAATTGAATTATAAATCAGTTATAATGGTAATGATGAGCCTAATGCCCTAGGTATCGCAAAATGAAAAAATTAATAGAAAGCTAAGATGATTAAACGCAATAATGCCGATTTATTACTTCAGTTAACATGAGCATTCCGTTTTATATTCTAATTATTTAGGCATAAAAAATACTGGCAAAATTGACAATACGCTTCATTTTAAACAGAATTAACATCAAAATCGATTCTGATGACATTTAAATTACAAAATGTGATTAGCATCATATTTACAGCTGACCTCAAACATAGAATAGAAATCCTGTTATCTATACTTTTATTAGTAATAAGAGATACAAATTATAGCATGTAATAAGCCTTTGAACTCAATTACGAAATTAAAATCAAAAAATATAATTATGAAAAAGATCGCATTAATAATTGCAATAGCCATGAGCTTTACCGGTTTCAGTTTTACTTCAATGAAAAATAGTCAGAATAAACCATGGCCTGTTCCTGATAATTTCAAAAAAATGAAAAATCCAGTTGCTTCTGACCCTGCATCAATTGCTGAGGGAAAAGCGCTTTATAGTACCCATTGTAAATCTTGTCATGGTGCAAAAGGATTAGGCGATGGTTCAAAAGCTGCCAAGCTTGAAACTGAACCAGGTAATTTTTCAAAAGCAGATTTTCAGGCTCAACCTGATGGCTCCTTATTTTATAAAATAAGAGAAGGCCGTGATGATATGCCCAATTTTAAAAAGAAATTACCAGATGCAGATGAAAGTTGGGCTATGGTAAATTTCATCAGAACTCTTAAATAATATTTTATACCGGAAGAAAAGGCCAGTCTCAGCATTTGAAGACTGGTCTTTTCTTTTCCCTGAAACCCTGACAAACCATTTTATGGAAAATCCACAAAAAACCTCCACCCGAAAAAAATTTCTGATTTGGGGTGCTGCGGTTCTATCATCTGTTACGTTCATGAAAATATTTGTGGATAAGCAGGAGGAAAAAAACGAGACAATAAAAATGTTGACTCAAGATGGCAAGCTGGTTGAAATTGATAAAAAACTATTGACTTCTTCAGCAAGAAAAATCAGTGATGAAGAACTGAAAAAATGGGTCAAAAAATAAATCAGATCGATAGATAAAATTGCTATGGAAAATAATACCTCAAGAAGAGACTTTCTTGTAAATGGCCTGCTGGTTACTGCAGCCGCAACTGCCACAGGATGTGGAAACAATCCTTTTGCACCAGAAGAAAAGGTCGAGCTAAGCGGTGAGACAGTAAAACTACTCTCTGTAGATGGTGAAATTATCGAAATAGATAAAGCCTTTTTAAAACCCATTCCTCAAATGCCTCCCTTAACAAACAGTGAGGAAAGGAAAGGAATAGAAGGCAAAAAATTTGTAATGGTTATAGATCTGGCCCGTTGTAAAAATTTAAAAAAGTGTCAGGAAGCATGTAACCATGCCCACTCATTAAACCCGGGACAAAACTGGATAAAAGTTCTTTCAATGAAAGAAGCAGAGGAAAGTGCTCCTTTCTGGCAACCAACTACCTGTATGCATTGCGATCAACCGCCTTGCGTAAAAGTTTGTCCGGTAGATGCAACCTTTAAACGACAGGATGGATTGGTATTAATCGATAGTGATCGTTGTATTGGATGCCGTTTTTGTATGGCTGCATGTCCTTATTCAACCCGTGTATTTAATTGGGGAGAACCAATTCTTGAAGAAAGCGTGGCTGCACAACCTTATTCCTGCGAAACCAGCATGCCACAGAAAATTGGAACTGTCAGTAAATGTGATTTCTGCCCTGATATGGCCCGAATGGGTGAATTACCCCACTGTGTAAGCGCATGCCCAAATGGTGTTTTCATGTTTGGCGACTTAAATGAAGATTCTGTTACAAATGGCGCAGAAACATTCCGATTCAGTGAATTAATAAAAGATAAAGCCGGTTACCGATTAATGGAAGACCTGGGAACAAAACCTAGCGTTTATTATCTACCACCAGTTGGCCGTAATTTCCCTTATGAATCAGGGTTAGAAAATCTAAGCTCTGCTGATAAACAAACTCATTAAAATTAGACAAGTGGAAAATTTACCATCTTTAACAAAAGATCAAATCATCCAGGATCTTCTTCCCAAAAAATTTGGAAAGATTGGTATGATCTGGACATTCACACTCATCAGTATCTGTTTATTTGGTGCTTTTGCCTATTACCGACAGCTCTCAAAAGGACTTGCTGTAACCAACATGGGCGACTATGTATCATGGGGAATCTATATTTCAAACTTTGTATTCTTTGTAGCTATTAGTCTGGTAGGATCACTCATCACCGCAATCTTTCGCCTGTCCAATATGAAGTGGGCTACACCATTGACTAGAATAGCAGAAATAATAGCGGTGTCGGCCATTGTATTTGCTTCTCTGATCATCATTATTGATATGGGGCGCCCCGACAGAATGCTGAACCTTTTTTTACACGGCCGCATTCAATCCCCTATCATGTGGGATGTAATTGTAATTAGTACTTATTTTGTAATTAGTTTACTTCTACTATACCTTCCACTGCTTCCTGATCTAAAAATCATGATCAAATTCAAAGCGCAATCAAGTAGTATTCTGAATAAATTATACCTTTTTCAGGGCTCATTTTGGAGAGGAACTTCAGAACAGTTTAAAGTAAGTGATAGGGCAATAACAATTCTTTGTATAACTATTATCCCAGTTGCATTTAGCATTCACACAGTAACCTCCTGGTTGTTTGCAACCACCTACAGGCCAGGTTGGGACAGCACAAACTTTGGTGCCTACTTTATATCTGGTGCATTTCTTGTTGGGGCCGGAGGTGTTGTGGTTGCAATGTTTATTTTCCGCAAATTCTATAAACTAGAAAGGTATATCACTGAAATGCATTTTGAAAAAATGGGAAGAATAGTAGTTATGCTATCTCTGCTTTATTTGTATTTCAATATCAATGAATATCTAGTTCCTGCATTTAAAATGAAAACTGGTGAAGAAGCGCATTTAAAAGGTTTGTTCACAGGTGAATTTGCTCCTCTGTTTTGGTTCGCCATCCTTGTTGGTATGGTCATCCCGATCCTTATTCTGGTCTTTAAAAAAGGAAGAAAGCCGCTACCCGTTTTTATTGCAGGCATCATGATCGTAATTGGTGCATGGTTCAAAAGATACCTGATTGTTACTCCAACTCTTCTGCATCCATTCTTACCTATGCAAGATGCGCCGGCAAAGTTTCATCATTATTTTCCCAGCTGGGAAGAATGGGCAATAGCGATGGCAACCCTCGCAGGTTCTTTATTAGTGATAACATTTTTTGCAAGAATTTATCCGATCATTCCAATCCAGGAAACTATAACTGAACAAGATGAAACCTGCATGAGCTTACCGCCCACAAAACAACCTGAATAAGCTCATGAAAAATTCATAGCCTTTAAAAAATAATTATATTCTCATGAAAAAGCTGAAAATAAATAAATACGCTTTCCTTTTACTACAATTCCTATTTTTTGTAGTAATAAACAAGGTATCGGCACAAGAAAAAGAAGAAGCTGAAGAGCTGGTAAAACTCAATTATTTCACAATAAATAATGGAGTACAATACCTGATACTTGAAAACTCATTGAAGACGGGAAGAAAAATAGAGCCCTTAAAAAATAAGGTGTTTCAATTGTATCTGAACAGTAATTTACCTGAAAATCTAATCGGTAAAATAAGTACTGATAAAAATGGAAATGCTAAGAGTTTTCTTCCTCTTTCATTAAAAACTGCCTGGACTGAAAGTTCAAAGCATACATTTATTGCCGTAGCATTAGGCAAAGAAGATGAAATTGCTGCAGAACTTGCAATTTCAAAATCTAAAATTAAACTAGACACCCTAACAACAGAAGGAATCAGAAATGTGACTGTTCAGGTAATGCAACTCACTAATTCTGTATGGGTTCCAGCAGCTGATGTGGAAATGAAAGTTGGAGTTCAAAGACTGGGGGGCATTCTTTCTGCTGGCGATGAGGAAACCTACACAACAGACTCCAGTGGTACTGCTAGCTTAGAATTTACTAAAGATAGTTTACCTGGCGACCAAAAAGGAAATTTAGTATTGGTAGCTAAAATCCAGGATAATGATCTATATGGGAACCTGATCGTTGAAAAAACTGTACCATGGGGAATTGTTGTAAAACCAAATACTAGTTTCTTTGAGCAAAGAACACTATGGACTACCAGATTCAGAACGCCAATATGGTTATTGATCATGGCCTATTCTATTTTCATAGGTGTATGGGGTACTATCATTTATCTGATCACACAAATTGTTCAAATAAAGAAACTGGGATTAGCTGTTCCGGAGAAGGAAGTGTGAAACATTATTTAAATTAAGAAAGCAGAAAAAAATCTCCTGTTTTAAAGAATTAGGAAGAACTTCCATAAGTCATATTCCCTGTTAGTAATTAGCATTTTTAAGATTATTACACTTAATGGATAATAGTTTTTTTGCATACATACAAGAACTTGAATTAATTGCATTTTTTTCAGGCTTCCCATTAATTTATGTTGTAATTCTTTTTGCTAGCGGATGTTTTAATTTAAAGCAAGATTTCAAGGACAGACTAAAGCAACTATTATCATTTGGATACGCCTTAGTTGGCACTTTATACTTGGGGCTAATAGTAAGAAACCTATATCCAGGTTATTCCCTAGAAACTATTCAAAATCCTTACTTAACCGGTTGGGGAATTTTAGCTGTCTTTTTCTGGATACCGGCATTAAGTAAAAAAACAATGATTAGTTTGATGCATAGCCTAGTCATATTTAGTTTACTAGTTAAAAATCAACTGATGCAGTTAATTTCTAACTCCCCAGATATAAATATGGTCAGAAATAATATGAAAATTTATAACATCAGCCTTATTTTAAATCTTGGAACATTTTCATGTTTGCTACTATTAACCTTTGTGTTAAACAATTTTAAAAAAAGATAATCTCCTAAATTGATAATAAGTATTCCATAGAAAACCTATCCTAGAAATCAAAAACTAATTGTTATCCTAGAATTATTCTCAATCTGATATCTGTCTTAATATTCTACTGATTTTCAAATACTTAAAAAATTAAATTGTATTAATTGTACGGGTCAACAAAGTGATATCTGTCACTTAAAACCTTAATAATAATCACTTTAGTTGCGGCAAGTTAATAGGAACTTAGGGGTATAAATACTTAACCACTTATTCAATTTTTAACCTCAGATATATGAAAACATTTAACAACAAAACACTGATGATATTCCTATTTATCGTCAGCGTAACTGGATACATTGCCAGTTGTACAAATGAAAACGAAGCCATTCCTCTCGCCGCCACTACGGGTCCTGTGATCACACGTGGTTCAAATACTCACCTTCCAGGAAATATGACGGTAGGTAATAGCAACGAATGGAAACTAGATAAAGCACACTCTAACGTGATGTGGTCAACAAGCTATGTTGGAGCAGCAGGTTTGCTTACCGGCCGATTTAACCAATTTGGCATGCATGAAGTTATTGATGCAGAAATGACCACATACTCTACAGCAGGTCAGCCAGTTAAAGATAATTCATGGGAATTTAATGAAAGTGATCCTACAAAAACATTTATCAACGGATATGTGCAGATCAATACTTCCAATACAGGAGAACCTGGACGTGATGCAGGTTGTAATATTTCTGCATTAGGCACTACCGCAATAATTTCAGGAACTCAAAATCTGGGAATAACTAATCTGGCAAAAATCAAATCAACAGAAGTAAAATTAGATCCATTGAGTAATGACTACATCGTTACTTTAAGTCTGACATGGAAGGGAACACTAGGAGCTCCAATAACAAAAACACTAGTTGGCAAATTAAAATATATAAAAAGAGCAACTGTAGGAACTACCGCAGCTCCGTATGATGTTTTCGGATTACAGTTAAAGTTTCAATTTAACTGTAGAGATTTTGGGATAACAAGTACCAGTATTTCAGATAAAATTGACATCGAATGTAATATGAACTTCAATAACAAGTAATTAAATAGGGATTACTATGAAAAAGCTACTAATTTTTTCCGGTTTCATTTTTACGATGGTGATCGGTATAACCGGATGCTATAAGGATACAATCATACCTGAAGGGGCAATTGATCCGGATGGACCTCCGCAATCTGTAAGTTTCAGTAAAGATTTGGCACCTATTTTTAATACCAAATGTGCTTTAACCGGATGTCATGTTTCAGGCGCTCACAAACCATATTTAGCAACGGCCACGTCATACCAAGAAGTTACAAATGGCGGATTTGTGAACACAATTGTGCCCAAAGACAGCAGAATATACACTATGATCAATGGAGAAATGAAGGAATATATTCCTTCTGCCACAGACAGGCAAAAAGTGTATGACTGGATAAGAAATGGTGCTCCTAACAATTAACTGACCTAAACCTAAGAATGTGAAACCACTACTATATTTACCCAAGCGCCTGTTCGTTTTAACCGGATTTTTGGTTGCATGTATCTTGCTTAATCAAGCAAGTCTATACGCACAGGATAGCACAGCCGTTGCTGATACTTCAGTAAAACGTGCAAAAGTCAAACCAGTCAAAAATACTTTTGAGAGTGTCTGGATTATTGATAACCAAACTGTTATGGTACCCGTTAAGGGAACATTCGAAATGGATATTATGCACAGATTTGGAACTGTAAACAAGGGATATGATGATTTCTGGGGTTTCTTTGCCCCCTCCAACATCAGGCTCGGTGTAAACTATGCTCCAATTACAAATTTGTATATCGGTTTTGGAATTGCTAAAGATCATATGTTATGGGACGGAAATGCCAAATACTCTATCATTAAACAAACGAATGGAAAATATCCTGTCAGTGTAACCTATTATGGAAATTTAGCCTATGACACACGAAAAGATGTGGATAACAGTATTTTCAAATTCAATTCCGAACGTATTTCTTCCTTCAATCAACTAATCATAGCTAGAAAAGTAACACAAAAATTTTCAATACAAGTTGCCCCCAGTATGTCTCATCAGAACTCAGTGAATGGATTCTACACAAAAAATGATAGTACTGGAACAAAGATTTTCAGAGAGATGAAATTCGATCATTTTGCAATGGCGATATCAGGCAGATACAAATTAACTCCAGTAACTTCTGTAATTGTTAATTACGATCAACCGCTTACCAAGCACAATACTAAAAATCCTGATCCTAATTTGTCATTCGGGCTTGAATTTAACACCAGTAACCACTCCTTCCAATTGTTTATGGGTAACTATTCTACACTAAATCAGCAAAGAAACAATCTTTATAACAACAATAGCCCTTTAAACTATACTCGAGCAGATGGCACAAAGGTTAAAGGCGGTAAATTCCTTATTGGATTTAATATAACTAGGTTATGGAACTACTAAATTTAGTATAGAATTAGAATTTATTATCTGTAAAAAACCAACCGACCCAATAAAAAGGAAGGTTGGTTTTTCAATTAATAATTACACGGAGATACCTATTTTTTGGGTAAGCTCCTTTCAAAAATTTAAATTTTGGACATGAAGATTGAATATGGAATTAAAGGCCTGATAAACTACCTCCCGCTACTGGTGTTCATTCTACTTTCAAATTCCTGCACAAATGATATACAAAATAAAGAGGTTCTACCCACTAAACTTGATTCAGTCAGAATCATACAAGGAAAACCATCCAGCAGCTTTAAAGATACTATCACCATAGATTTTCCGGCTGCAGTTTTTTTTAATACCGATAAAGTTCAATCTAAAAAATATATAGAAATAAACAGTAAAAAAATATTTGACAGCATACAACATGATTGCTTTTACCAGATGAAGTATTCAAGAGATGTATTAAAAAAATATTATCCTAAAATCAAGGTTATAGAGGTTATTAATGCAAGATACCTCCGATTTAAAACAGCTAATTCTGCTTATACTATTATAGATCTGAATAACTTCGATCTATGTGGATTGTTTATATCAGATGGTCAGAAAGAACCAATCGTGGTTGATATGACAAATGTGGCAACACATTTAGGGTTTTATTTTTAAAAAAGAGGGCTTATACGAATATTCATTTTAGCTATGCATCGCAAAGCTTGTTAACCGCTTAGTTTATGCTAACAATCAAAAGGTTAATCACGAAAAATCCTTAAGCACAAATGACGCGAATTGCGTAAATTGCAGCATGAAAATACTACTTGTTGCCGCAACTAGGGCCGAGATAGAACCCTTTCTGACACATTTCTCTTTTAGCGATGTGCCCCCTCATGAAAAAACCATACGGAATTACCAAATAAAAGTACTCGTAACAGGTGCCGGAATGGTACCCACTGCATTTTCACTGGGTAAAGCCTTTTCAGAAGAACATTTTGACCTGGCTATAAACGCCGGCATAGCAGGAAGTTTTAATCCCAATCTTAAACCCGGAGCTATTTGCCTGGTTAAAGAAGATACATTTGTTGAGTTAGGTGCTGAAGATGGAGACGAATTTTTATCTATAGAAATGCTCGGACTTGGTAAGAGCACGTATTTACCAAAGCCCAACCCATTATTTACAAAACACCGAAACCTTCAAGAAGTTAAAGCAATTACTGTTAATAAAGTACATGGAAATGAGCTTTCCATTTCAAAAACCATTTCCCATTTCAATCCAGAAATTGAAAGTATGGAAGGTGCAGCCTTTTTTTATGCCTGTGAACAAGCCCATACCTCGTGCATACAGATCCGGGCAATTTCAAATTTTATGGAACGACGCAACCGGGCAAACTGGAATATTGAACTTGCAGTGAATACGTTAAATGATACGCTGATACATCTTTTTGATTCATGAAACTAAGCCTCGGATTTTCTCCATGCCCTAACGATACCTTCATTTTTGATGCCATGATCCATCAAAAAATCGATACTGAAGGCTTGAGTTTCGATGTGGTATTTGATGATGTTGAAACACTTAATCAAAAAGCCTTCCGGGCTGAGCTCGATATCACCAAACTGAGCTTTCATGCCTATGCCTATCTCACTGAAAAATATGTGTTGCTTGATTCAGGAAGTGCTCTTGGATTTGGAGTTGGGCCATTACTCATTTGCGAGAATGAAGACTATATTTCAAATGATGGTTTGCAAAACCTCAGACCTCCCACCTCAGACCTCCAACCTCAGACCTCCGACCTCAGACCTCAGACCTCAGACCTCCAACCTCAGACCTCCGACCTCCGACCTCAGACTTCCGACCTCCGACCTCCAACCTCAGACCTCCGCATTGGCATTCCCGGCAAATACACCACCGCCAATTGTCTGTTAAGCCTGGCCTTCCCTGAAGCGAAAAATAAGATCGAGATGAAATTCTTTGAAATTGAATCAGCCTTATTGAATCATCAGATCGATATGGGCGTGATCATCCATGAAAATCGCTTCACTTACCAGGAAAAAGGTCTGAAAAAGATTATCGATTTAGGCGAATTTTGGGAAGATTTGACTCAGGGACCAATTCCCTTAGGTGGTATTATGGTTAAAAGAGAGCTTCCTGAAAATATAAAACAAAAAGTAAACCGCATCATTAAACGAAGTGTTCACTATGCTTTTGATCATCCGGAATCTGGAATGGATTTTATCTGCTCACTTTCACAGGAAATGAGTAAAGAGGTGATCAACAAACACATTGAACTTTATGTCAATAAATTTTCAATTGATTTAGGTGAGGTGGGAAGGAAGGCCGTTCAAACTTTCTTTAACGAAGCACACAAACTAGGAATCATCCCCGAAACGAAACAAATCTTATTCTTATAATTGTATAGATAGAATTAATCATTTAGCATGATCATTATTACAGGAGCAGCAGGATTTATTGGAAGTTGTTTAGTTCAAAAACTAAACGATGAAGGTTTTTACGATCTGGTGCTGGTCGATGATTTTTCTAGTGAGATCAAAAATAAAAATTTCGAGGGTAAGCGTTATTCCAAACAAGTAGAACGAGAGGTTTTTGCTGATTGGCTAGTTGAAAATCAGCTTCACGTACAGTTCGTATTCCATATTGGTGCGCGTACCGATACTTCAGAAATGGACAAGGAATTATTCAATCGTTTGAACCTGGATTATACCAAGACTATCTGGAATATCTGCATTGAATTTGGACTTCCTTTCGTTTACGCTTCTTCAGCAGCTACCTACGGATTAGGAGAACAGGGATATGATGATGATGAATCAAAGATTCCAATGCTAAAACCCCTGAATCCTTACGGCGACTCGAAAAATGATTTCGATAACTGGGCTTTAAAGCAGGGAAAAAAACCATATTTCTGGGCAGGACTGAAGTTTTTCAATGTGTATGGTCCGAATGAATATCATAAGGGAAGAATGGCCTCCGTGATATTTCATACCTTCAATCAGATCCGCCAAACAGGTTCCATGAAATTATTTCAATCACATAATCCTGATTTTAAGGATGGCGAACAGATGCGTGATTTTGTGTATATCAAAGACTTGGTAAGCGTCTTGTATTTTATGATGCAGCACCGTAAAGATTCTGGAATTTATAATTTGGGAACCGGTAAGGCAAGAACCTTCCTTGACCTGGCAAAGAATACATTTCATGCAATGGATGCAACAGTCACTGTTTCATTTGTTCCTACACCGGAAGATATCCGGGAAAAGTATCAGTATTTTACTGAAGCAAGCATGGAAAAATTAAGATCAATCGGTTATAGCCTTGATTTTTATAGTTTGGAAGCAGGGATTGAGGATTATGTTAAAAATTACCTCATACCAAACAGATATTTTTAATTCGATCTGTCAATCAAGTTTAATATGATGATATAATCGTACAACAGCGAATTAATGTTGTACCGAAAATCAATTTTGATAATCGATAGACAATCCAGGGAAAAAAGAGTTTGTATTCTACAACATTTTAGGCTTATTGGTATCAGCCTTTTTGGCTTCGGTTCCCTTATCTGGCTGGTAAATGGCTCCAGTTGCAAAATCCACAATTGCTCCGGGCCAGAATAATAGTATATCTGCTACTAATGCAACCCCACGAATCTTGCGTGAAGGCTCTCCGGCTAAAGGCTTAATTCTTTGATATTCAGATACTTTTCCTCCAATAATGGTAGCACAAGAATTCAAGGAAACAACAAAAATTAGTAATAATAGGTTTACGATGAGTTTCTTCATTGCTTTAGGATTAATAGTAATTGGATTAGGTTGATTGTCGCAATTTAATAATAAAATATAACCTACAAATCCTCCCTCAAATTGATTGAATTCATCACACTCAGGATTTTATTTTTTTTATAGGTCTTCATGGTCTCGGGGCTGAAGGGCGATTCGGCATTGGTGGCTTTTGTTTCAAGACAAAAGACACAAATACTCTTTGCTCCAAAGGAGTCCCTAGGACCAAAGGCAAAAAACAAATTTTTATCAAATAACTAATTTACCCAATGCTTGGTGGTACCCACCAAGCATTTTATAATTTCATTCCGCTCATAGCCGCGGGGGCCTAGTTCTTTTTCTGTAGCAAAAAAGAACCAAAATGCTACCGCTGCGCCTGCTGCTATGAAAGGTTCTACGAAGGCTAGGACAGTAATTGCCGCACTTACTCCCGATAGCTATCGGGACAATGCGGAAGAGAGGTTATTAAAGGTCTGAGTTAGCGTGTCGGAGAATAAAAATTGTATTAACCGACTTGCGCGGCATTGGACAGGGCGTTAGCTCTAATTTCATTTCAAAACAAAAATTATAGCCCTGTACGCGGCCGTTTGTGGATGAACGTTCATAACCCCCCACTAACGTTCACCTTTGTAGCCTGTCAGATTTTAACTAAAAAGAATTAATATTAAATGAACTACAATTCCCGCGCGGTGGGATGAAAGAACGGCGGGCCAGGTGTTTTGCCCTGTGTCCGTAGGACTCTTTTGGAGCGGTGGAAGCATCGTTCTTTCTTGAACTTTTGGTGCCTTTTGTTTCAAGACAAAAGACACAAAATATTGACATATAAATTATTGTAAAATAAATTTATGTTTCTTATGCTTGGTGTTACCAAGCATTTTATCATTTCATTCCGCTCATGGCCGCGGGGGCTTAGTTCTTTTTCTGTAGCAAAAAATAACCATGCCGAGGCGGTACGACGAGACCATGAGCACCTTTAAAAAACAATAAAAAAACAGCGAATAAACGCTACCGCTGCGCCTGCTGCTATGAAAGGTTCTGCGAGGGCTAGGGTTGTAATTGCCGCACCAGTCAATGCGGAAGAGAGGTGAACGGAGGTTCAGTGAATGGACGATTTGTTTAAGATTGAAATAAGTTTTCCTGTGCCTGGATTTAGTTGCCTACCATTTATAACACTGCTCCCGATAGCTATCGGGACGGGACAATGCGGAAGAGAGGTTATTAAAGGTCTGTGTCCGTAGGACTCCTTTGTAGCAAGCGTGGAGGAGAATAAAAATAGTATTAACCGCATTGTGCAGCTATGAGCGGAAAACTATACTTCATAAAACAAAGTTCCTTCACTCCGGTCAGAATGCCTGCCCCAGATAGACCTTTATAACCTACAAATCCTCCCTCAAATTCATTGAATTCTTCACACTCAGTGTAGATGAGATAGCAGAAGCGATTACCGAAACCAGCAGTACGGTTCCAAATACAAGAACAAAATCAGTTAGCTTGATCCCAACCGGATAGGTATCGACCATCAGATTTGTACCCGACATGGCAATAAACCCAAATTGTTGCTGAAGCAGGATAAAGATTAATCCGGCAAACATTCCAAGAATGCATCCAAACATGGAGATCATCATTCCTTCAATGAAGAAAATACCCCGAATCAAGGATTTATCTGCTCCCAAGCTGCTTAAAATGGCAATATCTTTGCGCTTATCGATAACCAACATGGTTAAGGATCCAATAATATTAAAGATTGCGATGATCAACACAAATGTAAGGATCAGGAAGATGGCCCACTTTTCGGAATTCAGAATTTTATACAATAATTCGTTTTGCTGGCTGCGGTTCTTGACCAGGAATTCCTTGCCAAGTGATTTTTCAATCTCCTTCTGAAGATCATCAATAACAACATTCTTAGCAGCATTTATCTCGATATAGGATACGAGTTTATTCTCACCAAGCAATTCGCGCGCAAAACGTATGGGAACAATCATTGTATTATCAAATTCTTGCTGAACCGCAAAAACACCGGATGGATAAATGGAACGCACATTGAACTCATCGGCAGGATTCAATGGGTTTAAAGCTCCTTTTCTGGGTGAATAAACATCAAGACTTTGAAATTCATTATTCAGGTTAATGGATAAAAAATTTTGTAAGGCATAACCTATCACCGCCATATCCTGACCCCTAGACCATAAGGTAAAACTTCCACTAGAAATTACTGAATCCAGACCGCTTTTATTTTTCATAAAACCCTCGCTAACACCCTTTACTAGAGCAATAGACTGACTTTCACCATAACGTACCAAAGCCTTTTCTTGTAATACTTCAGTATAGTTAATAATACGTTTATCATTTTTCAAAGTCAGGAAATGAGTATTCCCAGGATCAAAGGTTTTTCCTTTCAGGGATTCGATTCGGAGTTCAGGGCTAAACGTATTGTACATAGAGAGTACAATGTTTTCAAAACCATTAAATACAGAAAGAATAATGATGAGAGCAGCACTTCCTACAAAAACGCCAAGCATGGAGATCCCTGAAATAAAATTGATCGCATTGACCGATTTCTTCGAAAACAGATACCTTTTGGCGATATAATAGGAGGTGTTCAAATTATCTGTCTATAGTAATATGAATCAGCTAAGGAAAGGATTATACTGCTTCTCAAATCCGATACTGGTTGATGGTCCATGCCCCGGATAAACCCTGCAATTATCTGGTAAAGAAAATAGTTTCTCACGGATATTGGTGATCAGCAGATCATGATTGCCACCTGGAAGGTCAGTTCTTCCAATACTTCGATAAAACAACACATCGCCGCCAATCAAAAAGCAGTCTTTTACATTGTAATAACATAAATGAGCAGGCGAA
This sequence comes from Sphingobacteriaceae bacterium, assembly GCA_947479815.1. Taxonomy (GTDB): domain Bacteria; phylum Bacteroidota; class Bacteroidia; order Sphingobacteriales; family Sphingobacteriaceae; genus Daejeonella. Next base: position 2,086 of record CANKAT010000006.1, on the reverse strand, counting down.
TGACCGGGTGAAAATATCAATTCAAGCTCAGATTCACCAAAGTTAACCGTACCACTTTCAGGTAAAAAAACTTCAGGGAGTGGTGAAACTTCATAGCGAATTCCCATTTGAGGTGCATAGGATACAACCGAATTCAGAACAATTTCTTCTCCCTTATGAAATTGAGGCAATAATCCGTAGGTATCAAAAACAAATTTGTTTCCCAAAACATGATCGATATGGCAATGTGTGTTCAGAAGCAGAACCGGCTTTAGTTTATTGTCGGAAATAAATTTCAAAAATTCATTTTGCTCATCACCAGTATACATTCCGGGATCAATGATCACACATTCCAATGTTTGGTCGAAAAGAATATAGGTGTTTTCCTGATAAGGATTAAATGCGAATGACTTAATTTGGATCATAATTACAAAAGTACCAAATTCCACCCATTCCGATACAGAATATTAGTCCAGGCATTTTCAGCACGCGTATCTTAATCAGTTTAATGATGAATTTGCTCGACTCAGCCGGTAGATCATTAAAGCTGCTCTCTGTACAAGGATAGGCAACTCCTTTAGGTCGACCACTTCACCTGGCTTATGTGCTCCGCCTCCTGAAGCACCCATTCCATCCAAGCAATCTACGTATTTGGCAATATCAGATATATCCCCTGCTCCGCGAGATCCAGGATCACCTGCCAGCGTTGCACCAATACCCATATCACGCGAGATCTTATCCAGGTATTTAACCAGCCTGTAATTGCCTTCTGTTGGCTCCATAGCTGGAAGACCATCGGTAAACGTAATAGTAGAACTGGTTCCATTCAGGCTCTGAGCAGTAATAGCTTTCATTTTCTCTCTTGCTTTATCACGCTGAACTTCTGAAATGAAGCGTAGATCTCCGGCAACATAAGCGGCAGGAGAAATGATATTAGTCTTCCCTATTGCCTCAACTTTGGCATTGGCTTTATCAACTCTGATCTCAGATCCGGCGCTCATTAACCCCGGATTAAAAGTTAAATACTTTTCATCTTTTAGCTGAGTACGAAACTCCGTGATTATTCTGGCAGCTTCGTAAATGGCACCATATCCTGCACTCTCAGTAAAAATTCCTGAAGAATGGCCTGTTTTAGCATTTACATCTAGAACCCAGCCACCAATTCCGCGACGGGCAACAGCCACAGTATTCAAGCCCTGTGCACCTTCAAAACCTAGAGCAATCTCAGCAGTTCGGGCACGTTCAATAAAATCTTTCCTGGCCACAGCATGCGGCGAACCCGAACTTTCCTCGTCGCCGGTGAAGTAGGCTATGATCTGGGTATTATCTAATAGTTTCAGAGAATGAAGGGCTTTTAATGCTGAAATCATGACCATGTTTCCCCCCTTCATATCATTCACTCCTTGACCGGTAGCAGTAGAGTCATTTAATTTTGTATAGGGGCTAAACGCCATATCCAGTTCAAAAACAGTATCCAAATGCCCGATCAAAAAAAGGCGTTTTCCTTGTGAACCTTTTCGGGTAGCTACCAAATGCCCAGCCCGGCGCAACGAATCAGGCAGATTAACCCATTCGGTAGTAAACCCTAGTTTATCAAGTTCTTTACGGTAGATAGCACCCACCTTTTTGACACCTTCTGTATTCAAAGTTCCACTGTTAATATTAACAGATTGGATTAGCAGTTCTTCTGACTCTCCAAAATGAGCTTTGATATATTCGATAATACTTTTTTCATCCTGGCTCAGCTGTGCTTGAGTATTGGAATGTATAAGTAAGAGCAATAAAAAGGTGTAAATTATTTTCATGTATTTTTCGATTTTAATGTAAACTGAAATCTTTATTTATAGGTTATAGGTTTCGATAATTATGATTTGAATATAAGAAAACATACCCTCAAAAAGATTGTATAGCGCCTAAAAAAAATAAATGCCGAGCTAAACCCATGTGTCATCCCGAACCCTGCCCTTCAGCAGGTGAGGGACCTTCGTTTTCTTACCACAATTTTGCTATGGGTATAGGTAAAAAAAGGCTCTCGCAAAGACGCAAAGACGCTTTGTATAAAGGATAAAGAAATTTGTTTAGGGCTACAACTAAGTTCCTTCACTCT
>CANKAT010000005.1 GCA_947479815.1 Sphingobacteriaceae bacterium | reverse complement strand
GAATTTGAAACACTTGCTGTATCCAATATCTGGGCTACAATAAAGGCTATCGCATTAAGCGCAAGAAGCATTGTAGCAGGAACGGATACACCGAAGAGGATTCCTAAATTGAATCAGTAATCCTGATTTTTATCAGTTTAGGGAACTCTCATTAAATCCTAAATAAATTCAGCCTTTATGAAACTAAGTTCCCTCAAACGTTCGGGATGACAGGTGTATAGCGTCAAAAAAAATAAATTTCCACTCTAAAGTGAATGTCATCCCGAAACCTGCCCTTCAGCAGGTGAGGGACCTTCGTAAAATCGCAATCCTATTTCTTTTCTTAGCTGTATAGAGGCCATTAAAAATAATGCTCACCATTCGGATTTTATCAGGAAGTTTGGATTACAATTTTTTCCTCATCACATAATCATTCAACACAAAATGATGGTAATTAATATCTACAGTCTGGTAGATATCAAAACCAATCTTGCTGTAGAAATGATGTGCCGGATTTCCTCTGTTTACATTCAATTCAAGGATATTTCCTCCCTTTGCTTTAGCTAAAGAGGAAACATGTTCGATCAATTTTCTACCGGTTCCACGGCCCTGTTCTGTTGGCAAAACATAGAGCTTATGAAGCTTAAAGACCTGGTTCTCTGTATCAGTCTCAGAAAATCCAGCAAAAGCAAGTGGTAGATTGTCTCTTTCAACAATCATGAATTCAACCCCTGAATGCATTTGTTCTACTAAGCTTTTTGCAGAATACATTTCATTCAGCATAAAACTGATCTGCTCATCAGAAATAATATTCCGGTAGCTTGGCCACCATATTTTTTCGGCAAGTTCACTAATTGCTGGGATGTCAGATTCTGCCGCTTTCTTGATAATCATATTAAATAGATTCTGAAATAAAAATAAAGGGCTGATCAAAATTCAGGGAGTAGAAACCGTCTTTTTCTGTTTTCATGATAGGGTCTTCCTCTTTTACTAAGCCGCTGGTACGCAGGTTTTGAACCTCATGTAGTACTTGTATTTCTTCGCCCGCAGGTTGCCATTTACTAAAGCCAGATCGTACCGGGAATATTTTTTTATTTCCAATGAATACCACAATATCCAGATCGTCCACAAACAGGATATAGTCTTTCAAAACAAACTGATTGGTAATAATATTTACCGCTGGATATTGTTCAGCAACCAGAAATTTCAGTGCATCCTCAAGTGGTTCAGTGTTTGTCAGAATGAGCCTGGTATTTTCTTGGGTATTAAAATGGGGATCTTTGCTTACTACTGCATCAACTTTTAATGCCATCGAATCAACGAGTTCGTAAATAGCATCATGAACCATAACCGTTGGGCTCCATTCCAGTATTTGCCCCAGATTTTCATTCTCAAAACCATCAAGGCTCATGATCAGTAAAGCTGGCTCCTGCTTCTCGCGGACTATGTGATGTGATGACATGAATCAAACTTAGATATTTTTTGAAAAAAAGAGGATAGAACGATGAAGAAAGAACAAGGAACCAAGACCCGAAAGCTATCGGTTCAAGACAAATCCAGTTCGGATTAGGGTTATTAGTTGAATGGTCTGTTTGCGGGGTATTAATTAATTTGAACTCGAAATAACATTTTAAAAACCACATAGAAACATAGCATTTTATAGCTTCTAATCTATATTTTAGAAACAGATAGTCTTGAAGCTTTGCTTCAATCTATGTGATTTGCATTCTATGTTTCCTTTAAAGGATAATATAAATCAATCTATGTGGTTAAATATTAATCTTTCCATATATATATATCGATCTCAATTACTTTAATCCTTGCTCTTTGAACCTTGATCCATTTTAGTAGATTTTTTTGTAAAACTCTCTGATCATTTTTTCTGGTGAATTTGATGAGTTTACGGCTGCAGAAACTGCTATTCCATAAATTCCGGAGTTTACTAGGGCTTCAGTATCTTCCAAATCAATGCCTCCTACGGCTATCAATGGAAGGTTTATTCCTAATTCTGCCATGGTATCTGTAATTTTCTTGTACCCCTCAATTCCCAGCAGTGGATAGTCATTTGGTTTTGTTTTTGTGACAGAATATGGTCCGCATCCTGCATAATCTACCACTCCAGAAGCATCAATTCTTTGAATATCTTCTAGTGTATTGGCAGAGGCTCCCAATGTTTTTTCGTCACTGATTATTTCACGAATCGCAACAAAGTTGGCATGCATATCTTCTACATGAACCCCCTGCGCATCTACCTGATTGAGCAAATGATAATGATCAGTAAGGATTAGCGTGGCTCCCCAATCATCACAAATGGAGGCTACCTGATGAATTTCCTGGATAAGGTCTTCATCAGCTTTTGAAAAACAACGATATTGAATCCAGTTTGCCCCTGCTTTACAGGCTATTTCTGTTTGTTCAATATGAGTTCGATGTGGCAAATCTTGTGTCAGATAGTGAAACTTAGAGATGTATTTTTTCATAATGGTTTATTAAACTATCAGGTCTGAGACTGAATGCTATTAAAATTTTAAGCTCAATGAAAGTAGAAAATTTCGGGTTGCTTGAGGGTAATAGAAATTCTCAGTTGTAAATTTTCCTCCGTACATGTAGCTGAAGGTATATCCGTTGGCTTCATACAGTTCAGAGAATATATTATTGACCAAAAGCGTTAATCCAATATTTTTTAATCCATTAAATGAAGTATTATATCTTAAACGTAGGTCATTCACAAAGAATGCATCCAGTTTGCGTTCAGAATTGGATGTATTGTCAAGGAATTGCTCAGATACATATTTGCTGATTAAGGCAATTTCTGTTTTTTTGAATGGAAGAAAACTGAATTCATTTGATCCTATAAATGATGGCGAAAATGCAAGAGCAGTGTTTTCATAATTTCTTATGATCTGTCCGCCATTGTCATAATCATCCAAAAACTCAGTAAAATTTTTGATTCTATTTGCACTTAAAGATGCGGTTAAATTCCAGGATAAACGATTGTTTATCTGTGCTTTAGTATCCATCTCTAATCCGTATCGATAGCTTTTTTTAACATTCTGCCGGATATACTCACCTACATCATTCACCTTTCCTGTTAAAACCAACTGATCCTTATAATACATTGCATAAGCATTAATTCCTACAATGAAATTTTCATCCCTATGCCTATAGCCAGTTTCAATATCTAGTAAACTTTCTGCAGATGGCCTGTTAAAAATGCTTGAATTTATATAATCATCACGATTCGGCTCTTTATTAGCGATTGCTATAGATGCGTAGATATTATTTTTCTGATTTACCTTATAATTGAAACCTAGCTTAGGGTTGAAAAAACTCAGCTGATCAAACTGATCAAGGTTCATCCTATTTTTATCAGTACCATTCACTTTGTAATTAACGCTTCTAAATTGAAGGTCAGCAAACAGGCTTAAACTGCCAATGTTCAACGCTGCTTTGGCAAACGAATTGAAATCAGTTTTGAACCCATTTCCTTTGTAATAAGGTGTTCTGTTATTTCCAATCGGAATGAATTGCCCTCTGATCACTTCTCCAAAATGATCTCCATCATATTCATTATATGCCCCGCCAAGTGTATAGCTAATATTACCTGCTGGTCTATAGTCTAAAGAATAAGTTAAACCATAGAAATTATTGTCAAGCCAGCGCCGCCTTACCAGGTCGCTTTTGTAGATGGCAATTCCACTTGTTGGGAATGGTGAGATGCCATAATTAGCAAGATTTTGATCTTCCTTAAATTCTTCATAATAGCCACTACCTTTAGTGTAATGCAGCGCAGTATTGGCTGAAAATACAGATGAAAAGGTATGGGAGTATAAAAGCTGATAATGATCCTGAACATAATTATCTGTCTGGTCATCATAGGTAAAATTATTAAAGGTTCTGTTGGTTTTCAGCAAATTCTGCGGAACACCATTCCATGCCTGATATGTTTTTTCGGAGCCGGAGAACACATTACCGCGAAGTAAGTCTTTTTTACCATAGTAGGCAGCACTTAAAAAGTATGATTTTAGCATCGATGAACCACGGTCTATGTAACCATCCGACTGAATCCTGGATAGCCTTCCATCAAAACTGAATTTATTATTGATTAGTCCGGTGCCTACATTGACCGTATTTTTTATAGTCTGATAGGATCCAAAGGTGTTATTCAGTTCTGCATAGGCCGAGTCTCGTTTGGTTGTTGTCTGAATATTTAAACTTCCACCAAAGGCTCCTGCTCCATTTGTAGAGGTACCAACACCACGCTGAATCTGAATATTATCAACTGAGGATGCAAAATCAGGAAGATTTACCCAAAAGGTTCCTTGGCTTTCGGGGTCATTGTATGGAATTCCATTGATTGTTACATTCAAGCGGGTTGGGTCGCTTCCGCGGATGCGAATACCGGTGTAACCAACCCCATTTCCTGCATCAGAGCTTACCACCACTGACGGAGTCTGATTGAACAGTAAAGGCAGATCTTGACCTAGATTATTCTTTTCAAGTTCTTCTTTATTGATAGTACTGTAAGTACTGGAAGAGTTTTCGGATGCCCTTGTTGCCCTAACTAATACTTCATCCGCAACGAGGCTGTTTTGAATAAGTTCAATGTTTAAACTGGTATTCTCATTCAAACTAATTTTACGTTCAAAAGTCTGGTAACCAAGAAAACTAAATTTGACAAGATAATTTCCAGGTTTTAAATTTTTGAGTGAATAGTTTCCCGATGCATCTGAACGTGCAGAAGAATAGGTGTTTTCTAATCTGATAATTGCTCCATTAAGGGCCGAACCCGAATTTTTCTCTGAAATTTTACCACTGATAGAGAATTGAGCTGAAGCTATAAAAGGCAACAGTATCGCCGCAGCGATGAATAGTAACTTTTTCAATTTGAATTATTTAATTAGTTAAAAATCCGGCATAATGGGGTTATATGCGGTCCATTAACTTTTACCTCCCTACGCCGGCATTATCCGGATCAGGTGCTCTCAGGAGTTTTGGTTTTAAATATTAAATTATAATAGTTCAATTGAACTTAATACTTACAACTTATTACTTATAACTTTTTGTTTCAACTCCATCGATGGGTATATTCTCAGCCTGTTTTTGTGTTTGATTTCGCAAACAAGGCACCCCTATTGATGGGTCAAAGATATATAAAAATTGATATTTTTGTATGCAATAAACGAGGCATGATAAAATTAGGAGTAATTAGACTAAAGTCTGAATGGGTAATTCCAGTAATTAGTTCTGTGTTGCTAATGCTCTATTTTTTTTACTTAGACGAGGCAAAATATAGCTTTAATGGAATTTTTGAAATCACTAACCTGATTTTTCTTGGAGTTTATATTTTTATACTCGTGGGTGTTCAAAAGCTAATTCAAATCGGGTTGGTATACTTTAAATTCAGCAAGAACACGTCCTTAATTAGCAATAGTATGGTTTCAGTGATTATTTTGCTGGGACTATTATTTATATTATTTATAATCTTTCCATAACAAAAAATCAAAAATCTAACTTTAGATCAAAAATATTTGCAGTTTTTACAAAAATTCAAGAAATTACTTATCATTTTTTTAAAAACAGTACTTTTGCAGATTAGAATAAAAATATGCTCAGAACACATACTTGCGGCGAACTAACCATAAATGATTTAAATAAAGAAGTAACTCTTACAGGATGGGTGCAAAAATCACGCGATCTGGGAGGAATGACCTTTGTTGATATGCGTGATCGTTATGGAATTACCCAGTTAACATTCAATTCGGATGATAATGCCGAATTGAGAGCGCAAGCACGTGAATTAGGTCGTGAATTTGTTATCCGTGTTACAGGTAAAGTGATCGAGCGTTCTAATAAAAACCTGAAAATGAATACTGGCGAAGTGGAGATCAAGGTTGCAAAGCTTGAATTACTCAATGCGGCTAAACTTCCGCCTTTTCTTATTGAGGATGAAACCGATGGCGGTGATGATCTTCGATTAAAATATCGATATCTTGATTTGCGGCGTAATCCGGTAAGAAACAATCTGGTTTTACGCCATAAAATGGCTCAGGAAGTGAGAAAATACCTAGATGGTTTAGACTTTATTGAAGTTGAAACTCCGGTTCTGATCAAGTCTACGCCCGAAGGTGCCCGTGATTTTGTGGTACCCAGCAGAATGAATCCTGGTGAGTTCTATGCTTTACCTCAATCGCCTCAAACCTTCAAACAATTATTGATGGTTTCTGGCTTCGACCGATATTTTCAAATCGTAAAATGTTTCAGAGATGAGGATCTTCGTGCCGACAGGCAACCGGAATTTACTCAGATCGATTGTGAAATGGCCTTTATTGAGCAGGAAGATATATTGAATGTTTTTGAAGGACTGATTCGTCAGTTATTCAAAAATGTAAAGGGTGTTGATCTTGCCGAAGTTCCAAGAATGCAATATGCAGATGCCATGCGTTTGTACGGTTCTGATAAGCCGGATACCCGTTTTGATATGCAGTTCGTTGAGATTAATGATATTGTCAAAGGAATTGGTTTCCCTGTTTTTGACAGTGCTGAACTTGTTATTGGGATCAATGCAAAAGGATGTGCTGAATATACCCGAAAACAAATCGATGAGCTGACTGATTTTATAAAACGACCACAAATTGGTGCTACAGGCTTAATTTACATGCGCCATGGAGCGGATGGAAGTTTGAAATCATCGGTAGATAAGTTTTATAATGAGGATGAACTTAAAAAATGGTCGGCGGCATTTAATACAGAGCCTGGCGACTTGCTCCTGATCATGGCCGGGCAAACTGATAAAGTACGGAAGCAATTAAGCGAACTTCGCCTTGAAATGGGTAATCGTTTGGGCTTGCGTGATAAAAATGTGTATGCCCCACTTTGGGTTCTTGATTTTCCGCTTCTAGAATGGGATGAAGATAGTCAGCGTTTTCATGCTATGCACCATCCCTTTACATCACCTAAGCCTGAAGATATCGCAATGCTGGATACTAACCCCGGACAAGTGCGTGCAAATGCTTATGATATGGTAGTGAATGGTACCGAGATAGGTGGTGGTTCGATCCGTATCCATGACAGAGACTTGCAGTCATTGATGTTTAAACATCTGGGATTTACCGTTGAAGAAGCTCAAAAACAATTTGGATTTTTACTAGATGCTTTTGAATATGGCGCACCTCCTCATGGTGGAATTGCCTTTGGTTTTGATAGGTTGGTTTCAATCTTTGCCGGACTGGATTCTATTCGCGATGTTATAGCCTTCCCTAAAAATAATTCTGGCAGGGATGTGATGATCGATTCGCCTTCAACAATCTCGGATGAGCAATTGAATGAGCTAAAGATCAAAACAACCGTATAACTTCTCAGTCAGTATATCGAATTATATCAAAGAATTTAGCCTTTGAATACGAGTACAAAGGGGGGTTATTTTCTGGAATAATCTTTTTTATTATATATATTTATGATCAGTCGCCGTAAATTTCTGGCTGCTACTTCACTTACAGGAGCGTCAATAGTAACAGGAAATAAATCTTTTTCAAACTTTGTTAAAGAAAGTCCAGTTCTGAATTCACCCATTGTAATTTCCACCTGGGATTTTGGTATTGCAGCTAATGCCGCAGCATGGCAAATTCTGAAAAATAAAGGTAGAGCACTTGATGCTGTTGAAAAAGGAGTTCAGGTTCCGGAGGCCGATCCAACTAATTCTTCTGTTGGCTACGGAGGTTTGCCTGACCGCGATGGTCGTGTCACACTAGATGCCTGTATTATGGATGAATTAGGTAATTGCGGTAGCGTGGCAGCTCTTGAACACATCATGCACCCTATTTCAGTTGCAAGGCTGGTGATGGAAAAAACCCCACATGTGATGCTTGTAGGTACCGGTGCGCTTCAATTTGCACTGGAGCAGGGTTTTAAAAAAGAAAATCTTTTGATTCCGTCTTCAGAAAAAGCCTGGAAAGAATGGCTTAAGAATGCGAAGTACCAGCCTGAAATAAATATTGAAAACAAATTGTTTAGTCCAACTAAACTGCCCGGAAATCAATTTAACCACGATACCATTGGGATGCTTGCCCTGGATGCTGCCGGCAACCTGTCTGGGGCATGTACAACCAGTGGAATGGCCTATAAAATGCATGGAAGAGTTGGAGATTCGCCAATTATCGGGGCTGGCTTATATATTGATAATGAGGTTGGAGGAGCTACTTCTACAGGTGTTGGTGAAGAGGTAATCCGTAACGTGGGTAGTTTTCTGGTTGTTGAACTCATGCGACAGGGCTACCCCCCTGAAGAGGCCTGCAAAGAAGCAGTAATGCGGATAATTAGAAAAAAACCGAATACTGCCAAAGAGATTCAGGTTGGTTTTCTGGCTTTAAATAAAAAGGGTCAATACGGGGCATTTGCCATTCAAAAAGGGTTTAGTTATGCAGTTTGTGATGCTAATGATCAAAAATTACTAGTGAAAGCGAATAGTTATTCCTAAGCTAAAAAATTGCTGATGAAGACATGTTTCAAAAACCTAAGCAGGACATATGAGGATCTGATGCCGATCCTAAAAAATCAATCGCTAATTTTCTAATTTATGGTTAATCAATTAGAGATTTGTGTAGGCTCCCTGCAATCTGCCCTTGCAGCTCAGTTGGGCGGTGCAGATCGAATTGAACTATGCGATAATCTTGCTGAAGGAGGTACTACGCCTTCGTTTGGAATGCTCGTTCAGTGTAAAAAATTACTTAAAATTCCATTTTTTCCTATAATTAGACCTCGTGGTGGAGATTTTATTATTTCAAAAGATGAATTTGAAATAATGAAAGAAGATGTGCTCTGCTGCCGGGAAATTGGATGCGAAGGAATTGTTATAGGAATTCTTAGAAAAGATGGCAGCATTGACGCCGATAGGAGCTCTGAGCTGATCGCTCTTGCGGGCGCTATGCAGATTACTTTCCATCGGGCTTTTGATCGTTGCAGTGATCTGAAAAGGGGGCTGGAGGATATAATTGAACTAGGTTGTCATCGTGTGCTTACTTCTGGTGGTAAAGAATACGCTTATGAAGGAATTGAACGCTTGAAATCACTGGTTATTCAGGCGGGCTCAAGGATCACGATTATGCCTGGTTCTGGAATTAACGAATTGAATTTACTTGAAATTGCCCAAGAAACTTCTGCACATGAATTCCATTCTACCGCAAAAAAATTAATGCAATACGAAATTGACCCAATTAATGATGAACCTTACCGCAGTCTTGAAACATCGGTAGACACCGTTTCTAGGTTAAAAGAGATCTTGTCGAGCATCTAAAAAATTGTTCAGCGGTTTGAATCTTGAATTTCTTATTCTTTTCTGTACTTTTAATTCTTAAATAGTTACTATGAACAAATCATATCTGGCAGGCTTACTTTTACTATCATTTCCTGCATTTTCTCAGACAAACTCAATAAAAACTAAAGTCAGTCTTGCTGCTGACAAGATAGAATCAAAAGTAATTGATTGGCGCCGTGATTTTCATGAACACCCTGAATTGGGCAATAATGAAACCAGGACAGCCGCAATCATTGCAAAGCATCTGCAAAGTCTAGGCATAGAAGTTAAGACCGGAGTTGCTAGGACAGGCGTGGTAGGTATACTGAAGGGTGGAAAACCTGGACCTGTGGTTTTGCTACGTGCTGATATGGATGGTCTTCCTGTTACAGAAAGAAATTCGCTTCCTTTTGCTTCAAAGGCAAGGACACAATATAACGGACAGGAAGTAGGAGTTATGCATGCCTGTGGTCACGATTCACATGTTGCCATTCTTATGGGTGTGGCCGAGGTGCTGTCTGGAATCAAAGCCGACTTGAAAGGCACTGTTAAATTTGTATTTCAGCCTGCAGAAGAAGGCTCTGCCCCCGGAGTGGAGGGTGGTGCAGAACTCATGGTTAAAGAAGGAGTACTTGAAAATCCTAAAGTTGATGTTGCCTTTGGATTGCATATCTGGGCACAGACAGAAGCCGGAAAAATCACTTACCGTCCTGGCGGAATGATGGCCGGTGTAAATGATATGCAAATTATAGTGAAAGGAAGGCAGGCACATGGTGCAGCTCCATGGGCATCAATTGACCCCATTGTTGTTTCAGCACAAATCATCAATAGTTTACAAACAATTGTAAGCCGAAATTTGAATATCACTGAAAATGCAGGTGTTGTCACGATTGGCTCTATACATTCTGGTGTGAGATCAAATATTATTCCTGAGCAAGCCGAAATGCTTGGTACCATCAGGGCGCTTAGTGCCGACGATGAGAAATTACTGATTAGTAGAATCAAAACTATCGCAACAAAAACTGCTGAAGCTGCAGGAGCTACTGTTGAAATTAAAATCCCTTACAGCAATCATTACCCAGTAACATACAATGATATAGCCCTTACTGAAAAAATGCTTCCTAGCCTTCAAAAAGTGGCAGGCGCCGATAATGTTAAACTTATACCAGCAATAACCGGTGCTGAAGATTTCTCTTTCTTCCAGGAAAAAGTACCCGGGTTGTTCTTCTTCTTAGGAGGAATGCCTAAAGGAATGGATCCTAAAACTGCCCCATCGCATCATACTCCTGATTTTATGATAGACGAAAGTTCGTTTAAGTTGGGAGTAAAAGCATTGGCCGGGCTTACGCTTGATTATATGGATTGAAATAAGATTTCTAAGATTCTTGCAAAATATATTAATAGCCTGGAATTATCCGGGCTATTTTTTTTTTCGACTTAAAATCGAAACTGATCACGCTAAGATAGTTTATGCCCCCGCGGCTATGAGCGGAAGGAAATTATGAACGGAATTAGCTAAATCCAAACACAGGAAAACTTATATCAATCTTAAACCAATCGTTCATTCACTGAACCTCCGTTCACCTCTCCTCCGCATTGTCCCGATAGCTATCGGGAGTGTGCGGCAATTACCGTCCTAGCCTTCGCAGAACCTTTCATAGCAGGAGGCGCAGCGGTAGCATTTTGGTACTTTTTTCCTACAGAAAAAGAACTAAGCCCCCGCGGCTATGAGCGGAATGAAATTATAAATGCTTGGTGGGTACCACCAAGCTTAAGGAAAGTTAATTATACTGTAATTTATTTTTTTAAAGCGCTGTGCACGTGTCATCCTGAACAAAGTGAAGGAAATTAGTTGCTACGAAAGCAAAACTCTGCCAACAACTACGAAGGTCCCTCAACTGCTAAAGGGCAGGTTTCGGGATGACATTTGCTTTAAATTTTAATTAATTTTTTTAAACGCTATTCACGTGTCATCCTGAACAGCAGGCAGTCAATGCCGCGCCAAAGGTTTATGAATCTGAAGCCAAATTTTTATTTTCCGCCACGCTAGCGGCAGCCAAAGGCAGTGCCATTCATTTTCAAATAAAAAAAGCAGAAATTTTTTGGTTATTGATCGAAAGCAGAACATAGTTTAAACATATAACCCATTAGTCTAACCAAAAAACTGAACAAGCTAACATCCATCAATTAGGCTTTTAATTAACGGCATCTTTACAAGCAAATCCTAATTAAGGGCAGCTTCTCAATCTCAACCTAAAACGGCAAATCATCATCAGTCCCTTTATCGTAATTCATCGGCTGATCTTCTTTGGCTATGATTTGATTCGAATTTGTCCCATATTCCTCATCAGATTTCTGCTGATTATTTTCTCCCGGTCCTTCAAAATCACTTTTTCTACCAAGCATGGTGAAGTTTTCGGCTACAATTTCAGTGGTATATTTTTTATGACCTTCTTTATCTTCAAAAGAACGGGTTCTTAATTTACCTTCTATATACACTAGCTTACCTTTTTGAAGGTATTTTGAAGCAATATCGGCCAAACCTCTCCACATCACAATATTATGCCATTCGGTTTGCTCTATTTTTTTGCCATCCTTAGTATAAGTTTCTGAAGTTGCTAAAGGGAAGCTCGCTACTGTAACACCCCCGTCTAAGTGCCGAACTTCAGGATCCTTGCCCAAATGTCCCACTAATATGACTTTGTTAATTCCCGACATGATAGTTGAATTGTAAAGATTTTAAGTATTCAATTTATGGAAATTTTCGAAGAAGTGAAAAATTAGTTTTGGTTGTGCCAATTTTTCAAGTTCATCAAAACTAACATAAAACCATGATTTTTCGGAACTAAATTTCTCTGAAAAATCTTCAATTTCTATGAAACTGGTATGAAGTTTCTGGTGGCTGAGAATATGCTTAACAGGCGCTGAAACCGATTTTATTTTCACCTGCGCGCCAAAAGACCTAATGAAATCATCCAATTTGATCAGATCCTGTACACCCGTAAAATTTTCTGTTTCAAAAAGTGGAAGATCGAACATATTTTCCCAGATATCGCCTGCACCTCTTTTATTAATAAGTACCTGTCCATTCTTTTGGGCTATTATGTAGTTGAAGTGCCTTTCCCTGATTTTTAAAGACTTAATTTTGACAGGTAGATGGTTGATGCGCTTTGTTTTTAGCGCCTCGCATCCAGCCTGTAAAGGACATGAAATGCAATCTGGATTTTTGGGTTTGCACTGCAATGATCCAAATTCCATGATGGCCTGATTAAATTGTCCAGCTTGTGATTTATCCAATAATTCATTTGCCAGCTCAGTGAATAACTTTTTCCCTTTTCCCGTATTCACTGGAGTATCAATCCCAAAATATCTGGATAATAGCCTGAATACGTTACCATCCACCACAGCTCTTGCTTCATTCGATGAAAATGAAGAAATGGCGGCAGCCGTATATTCACCAATTCCTTTTAATTTGATTAGTGAATCATAGTTTTTTGGGAAATATCCGGAATATTCCTCCATAACGGCTTGAGCGGTTTGATGCATATTTCTTCCCCGTGAATAATAACCTAAGCCTTGCCAGAGTTTTAATATCTCATCTTCAGAGGCAGATGCAAAATGCTTAACGGTAGGGTATTTTTCAGAAAACCGGTTAAAATAGGGTGTTCCCTGTTCTACTCTTGTTTGCTGCATAATGATCTCTGATAGCCAGATGATGTACGGATCATCTGTTTTTCTCCATGGAAGATCTCGTTTATTCTTTTGGTACCATTCAATTATTTCGTCAGCAAAATTCATTTGATATAGAGTGTATTAGCACATTTAACACTACAAAAGTATCTTACTATTTGTTTTATAGCGACTTGGTTTAAAAAAAAGCAGATTTATTTCCCAAATTCAATTAAAACCAATACTTTTGCAACCCAAAATAAGTTAAGTATTTAGGATAAAAAATAAAAGAAATTAGATATGACCAAGGCAGAAATCATAACAGAGATCTCTAGTAAAACCGGAATCGAAAAGGTAGATGTTCAAGAAGCAGTAGAAGCATTTTTCAAGGTGGTTAAAAATTCCATGATTAATGGTGAAAATGTTTATATAAGAGGTTTTGGAAGCTTTGTTGTAAAGAAAAGAGCTGAAAAAACTGCTCGTAATATTTCAAGGAATACAGCAATTATAATTCCTGAGCATTTTGTTCCAAGCTTTAAGCCTGCTAAGGTTTTTGTTGAGAAGGTAAAAACAGGTAACAAATAATTAAATTTTTATCAATCGCAGAATGTTTAGTAGAAAGCAGATCATTGTAGTGGGTTCAGTAGTAATACTGTTGGGCCTTATGCTTTCTTTAGATATTCAAGGTTTAGTTAAGCCAGGTGAAGGTGCGCCGTCTAATGCATCAGCTCCTGCTGAGGCACCGATTGTTAAGCAAATTTCATTAGATGAAGTATCCCAAACCGCAAAGGAAGGATTAAATGCCAGTCTTAAGGCTCAAATAAGTGATCTTGAGGCTCAATTGAAAAGCGCCTCCGGTAATGATCAATTAGATCTTTACAAGAAACTGGCCCAGCAATGGGATGATGTTAACCTCGCTACTCCATCTTCTTTATATTTTGAGATGATCGCTGAAAAAGTACCAGCTTTTGATTCATGGCTTAAAGCAGGAGATAAATTTACGGATGCTTATCAGCAAAGTATGGACACGCTGGTTCAGCCTGCTTTAGTTCAGAAGGCAATCAGTTCTTATCAAAAGGCTGATAAACTAAAGCCAAATACCCTTGAAGTTAAAACAGGTTTGGGTATAGCTTATGTTACCGGAACACCAAACCCAATGCAGGGAATAACTTTATTACTTGATGTTGTAAAGCAAGACCCTAAAAATTTAAAAGCTAATTTGAACTTAGGCTTGTTTTCAATGAAATCAGGTCAGTTTGATAAGGCTGTTGAACGTTTTAAAACAGTGATTGCAATTGCTCCAAGTGCTGAAGCATGGTTCTATTTGGCATCAAGTTTTGAAAGCATGGACAAAAAGACTGAAGCTATTGCGGCTTATTTAAAAACAAAAGAGATTGCGGCTGATCCTAATATGAGTCAGTTCGTTGATCGTAAAATAAACGAATTAAGTAATTAGATTATAAAACATTTTAAAAAACAAAATTATGCCAAGCGGTAAGAAAAGAAAAAGACATAAAATGGCTACACACAAGCGTAAAAAACGCTTGAGAAAAAACAGACACAAGAAAAAATAGTCTGAATAACCCGATTTAAATAAATTAGGTTATTTTTAAGACTGATTTAATAATTAAACCTCCCGCATTAATGCGTCGGAGGTTTAAATCATTAGTTTGTTTTTATTTTCCCTATATTTTAAACGTATGCTGGTTTTTTACCGGCGTCTTAAATTTAGCCATTGGTAAAGGAATTAATTATAAATTCATCCCCTAGCGGGGTTACTATTGCTTTACTGCAAGACAAGCAACTCGTAGAATTAAATACAGAGCAAGTCAGCAACAATTATGCTGTTGGCGATATTTATCTCGGTAAGATCAAAAAGATCATGCCCGGACTCAATGCCGCCTTTGTAGATGTAGGCTATGAAAAGGATGCTTTTTTGCATTATCTAGACCTTGGTCCACAGGTCCAGTCGCTTTTAAAGCTGACAAAGATTGTAAAGGGAGGCAGTTACAAGGATAAACTGCTCAATAGTTTCAGACTGGAAACGGATATTAGTAAATCCGGTAAAATCTCAGAAATTCTGAGTCGGAACATGGTGCTACCTGTGCAGATAGCGAAAGAGCCAATTTCAACAAAGGGTCCGCGTTTAAGCTCAGACATTTCAATAGCAGGCCGTTTTGCGGTGCTTGTACCTTTTTCGGATGTCATCTCGATCTCCAAAAAAATTAAGAGCAATACAGAGCGTAACCGCCTAAAGAAGATCGTAGAGAGTATTAAGCCAAAGAACTTCGGTGTAATCATTCGTACAGTTTCTGAAGGAAAAGGTGTTGCAGAACTTCAAAAAGATCTATTGGATTTGATTGATAAATGGGAAAAATTTACAACCCGTTTACCTAGTACAGAGCCATCGAAAAAGATTCTAGGTGAAATGGGGCGAACCTCAACCATCCTTAGAGATATATTGAATACCGACTTTACCAATATTCACATTGGTGATCCTGCATTGTTTGAAGAGATTAGATCCTATGTTCATGAGATATCTCCTGAAATGGAAAAGATCGTTAAGCAATATCGTGCTAAAGAGCCGATATTCGAACATTTTGGTATTGAAAAGCAGATCAAATCAGCATTTGGACGTACTGTTAATTTGCCGGGGGGAGCTTATTTGGTTGTTGAACATACCGAAGCCTTGCATGTTATTGACGTAAACAGTGGTAACCGAACAGCAAATACTGAAAATCAGGAACAAAACGCGCTGATGATCAATATGGAAGCTGCAAAGGAAATTGCTAGACAGTTACGACTTCGGGATATGGGTGGTATTGTGGTGATCGATTTTATCGATATGCATAAACCCCAAAACAGAAAAGAACTGTTTGACTACCTCAAAGAACTAATGCTTCTTGACCGAGCCAAACATACTATTTTACCTCCAAGTAAATTCGGATTAGTGCAGCTTACCCGTCAGCGTGTAAGGCCTGAAATGAATATCGTAACTAATGAAAAATGCCCTGCCTGTAACGGAACTGGTGAGATCAAGGCAAGTATTATTTTGATGGACGATATTGAAAATAATCTTAATTATATTCTTAATGAGCAGAATGAACGCAGTATTACTTTATGCGTTCACCCATACATAGAAGCATATATTAAACAGGGATTGATTTCAATTCAATGGAAATGGTTCTTTAAGTTCAGTAAGTGGATTAAGGTTAAAGCTATACCTTCCTATTATCTGACCGAGTTCCATTTTTTGAATTCTAAGGAAGAAGAAATTAAATTGTAAATCTTATCTTAACCCTATACATGTGCAAATGAGATAACCTCGTTTGCACATTTTTTATTTTTGAGTACTCTGTTTTGTATTTGATAGCTTTCTTTTCAATAAATTAGCAATCTAAATTTTATAAGCCATGGCAAAAACACGTTCCGCTTATTTCTGTCAAAGTTGCGGATACGAATCTGCCAAATGGTTAGGAAAATGCCCTTCCTGTAATCAATGGAATACGTTTGTTGAAGAAATAATTGAGAAGGCCAATCAATCTGTACCCGACTGGAAATCTGGGTCTAAAAGCATGCAGCGCTCCAATAAACCTGCTGCTATTCATGAAATTGTATTTTCGGAAGAGAACCGACTAATTACCCCCGATAAGGAATTAAATAGGGTATTGGGTGGTGGTATTGTAAGTGGATCCATTGTTCTTATTGGTGGTGAACCGGGTATTGGTAAATCAACATTGATGCTGCAGGTTGCTCTTAACCTTCCCGGTCTGAAAGTACTTTATGTATCAGGTGAAGAAAGTGAGCAACAGATAAAAATGCGTGCCGAACGCTTAGTGCCCGATTCAGGAAAAAAAGCTTCAAAATCTGCCGATACCTATATTTTAACAGAAACCTCTACTCAGAATATCTTTAAACAAATAGAGATCTTACAACCTGATTTGGTGGTCATAGATTCGATTCAGACCTTATATTCTGCTCATATCGAATCTACACCCGGAAGTGTTTCACAAGTGAGAGAATGTACTGCAGAACTTCTTCGTTTTGCCAAAGAAAGTGGAACTCCTGTTTTTTTGATTGGCCACATTACCAAAGACGGCATGATCGCTGGGCCTAAGATCCTAGAGCACATGGTTGATACAGTATTGCAGTTTGAAGGGGATAGGCACCATGTGTATCGAATTTTACGTGCGGTTAAAAATCGGTTTGGTTCAGCTTCAGAGTTGGGAATCTACGAAATGCAAGGTAGTGGATTAAGAGAAGTGTCAAATCCTTCAGAGATCCTACTTTCGCAGAGAGATGAACCTTTGAGTGGTATAACCATTTCGGCAATGATGGAAGGTTTGAGGCCGATGCTGATTGAAACACAGGCATTAGTTAGCGTTTCGGCATATGGAACTCCTCAGCGCTCTGCAACTGGCTTTGATACCAAAAGAATGAATATGCTGCTTGCCGTTCTTGAAAAGCGTTGCGGTTTCAAGTTGAGTGCAAAGGATGTATTTCTGAATATTGCTGGCGGACTAAGAGTCGAAGATCCGGGTATCGACCTGGCGGTGGTAGTTGCAATCATATCATCGCATGAAGATATGCCTGTTGATACCAAGACTTGCTTTGCTGCTGAAGTTGGTCTATCTGGTGAGATCAGAGCCGTTAACCGCATCGAGCAGCGTATAGCGGAGGCTGAAAAACTAGGATTTGAGCAAATATTTATCTCTAAATATAACCTTCCGTCTGGACGGGGTGTTAAAACATCGCCAGAATGGCAAAAGTATAAGATCGCAATAAAAACAGTTGCAAAAGTAGAGGAGGTCTTTAATGCTCTTTTTGGTTAGTATTTCACTCCCTCTGTAGAATGTCATAAGAAACATTTTTTCGAAAAATGATTTTTATTTTTTCCAACTTTGAGCTTTAATTTTTAAATAATGAGAACAATACTACTTTCAGTAATTGCCTTGGCTTTTCTTGCCTCATGTAATTCTACTCCCAAAACAGAATTAAAGGCAGTTCAAAATGTAAAAGGAACCGCCGTGTATGGCGACTCTGTTAAAAATGATAATGTAATTGAAATCTCGGCCCTTCAAACAGCAATGGTTGGCGAAAGTAAAAAGGATATAAAGATCAAAGGATTGGTTAAGGAAGTATGCAAGAACAAAGGTTGTTGGATGATCATGGACCTTGGCAATGGTAATGATATACGTGTTACTTTTAAAGATTATAAGATTTTTGTTCCAAAAGACCTTACAGGTAAAGAGGTTATTTTGGATGGTTTTGCTTACACTGATACAACTTCAGTTGAAACGCTTAGGCATTATGCAAAAGATGGAGGAAAGTCTGAAGACGAAATCGCTGCAATCACTACTCCAAAAGAAAATTTGGCTTATGAAGCCAAAGGTGTGGTTGTAATGAATTGATATTTAGGAATAGTATAAAAAAGGGAGCTTTTCTGTATTAGAAAGCTCCCTTTTTTATGGGGTGGTACCTACCATTAACAAACCTTTACTACCTCCATATT
This sequence comes from Sphingobacteriaceae bacterium, assembly GCA_947479815.1. Taxonomy (GTDB): domain Bacteria; phylum Bacteroidota; class Bacteroidia; order Sphingobacteriales; family Sphingobacteriaceae; genus Daejeonella. The sequence goes on along the minus strand of CANKAT010000005.1, from coordinate 60,960 downwards.
TAATAATTGGCCGAGTTTTTCAATTTTTGAACTGATATGCCCAATGCCTACGGCACAATGATGTGCAGGACCATGGCTATTCCACTTATTTACAAAGTTTCTTGCCCCAATCGAGAATTTATATCGGCTATTGGTATTGCCAATTTGAAGCACAGGGCCCGCAACAGATTCACCTTCTGCTAGGAGCAACATGAGCCCGCCACCGCTTTTTTCTGCTACTGAAAGCAATGTTACTGGACCATTTTTCACCATCATTTCTACTGAAATACCTTTACCAACTTTACCATGATACACTTGCAGAGGGCGCACTTTAGTTTTCCCTTCTGATATGGCAATATGCCCTGGACCATCATGGCCCATTAATACAACGTCTTCATTAAAGTCCATGGCATAGTATTCGGTAAATGATCCACCAGCGCCAAAAGAGTCCATAATTTTCATGGCCTGCACGTTTTTTATCTCATATTCGCCGGCAACCGGTATTCCATTTGCTGTTAGCAATGAATTACCTAAAATGATAGAAGCGATGGCTTGTTCGTTTTCAATATTTCCGGTGCCTTTATAATAATAGGCCATTGATCCAAGCTGGTGTTTTGCTACCAATTTATCGAGTGCAACAGAGGTGATAGCGGCTTTCTCCATCTCGTCTTTTGGACAATCCGATTGCACATCAAAAGTTTCAAAGAAAAGCTTTAATCGATCTTCTAATTCCAGCTTACTAACCTCCTTTCTAAGGCTTGCAAGCTCTTCAACTTCAATCAGTTCAATATGCCCTCCAAAATGTGCGTATTGCTGAGTGAGGTCTGTATAGATATCAAGCATTCCGCTATAATAATGACCCATGCATCCCATACGGTTATAAGCCATGATGTGGGCTACTTTGGCTGCTTCAACCCATTCAAAAACTTCATTCCAGCATTCTTCATCATCATTTAGCATTCCGGTTATCTGATGAAATTTAATGCCAACACGGTTAAATACATTGGCAATTTCTGGAACAGAACAGGGTGAGCAATATGAAAGCCATTCACCTGTCATTTTGGTACGGTCAGACATGGAATTGAAAGCGGTATAATCAATAGCCGCTTCAGGAGAAAGATTTAATAGGATAACCGGAACCTTTGCCCTTTGTACTACGGGTAGTACTGTTGACGATAATGCATACGTTGTGACATATAAAAAAATCAGATCAACATCTTCGGATTTAAACATTTTACCTGCCTGAAATGCTTTATCAGTGGTGTCAACTAAGCCGGCATTAACAATTAAAGGATGAATTTGAGATAGCTTTTGTTCAACGGTACCTAGATAAGCTTCTAAACGCTCCTTCAATCCTGGAAATTGTGGCCAGTAGGTATCCAGGCCGATGCCGAATAGACCAATTTTCATTCCTGACTTGTATGCCGCATCGTCCTTATTCAGTTTATTCATGAATGCTTCATTAATTGTTTAATAAAGATGCAACAGAAAAATCCAATTTCGAAGTTTTATTCTGTCAATTCGGTTTTAGGTTTTTTATTTCAAGACAAAAGACACAAATACTCTTTGCTCCAAAGGAGTCTATTGGCCCAAAGGCAAAAACAAATTTTCTTATGCTTGGTGGTACCCACCAAGCATGTATAATTTCATTCCGCTCATAGCCGCGGGGGCTTTACCTTTTTCTGTAGAAAAAAATTACCAATGCCGAGGCGGTACGACGAGACTATGAGCGCCTTTAAAAAACAATAAACATCAGCGAATAACCGCTACCGCTGCGCCTGATGCTATGAAAGGTTCTGCGAGGGCTGGGTCTGTAATTGCCGCACACTCCCGATAGCTCCCGATAGCTATCGGGACGGGACAAGGCGGAAGAGAGGTTAAGGTCTGTGTCCGTAGGACTCCTTTGGAGCAAGCGTGGCGGAGAATAAAAATTGAATTTCATTATTTTATCCGTCTTGCGCGGCATTGGACAGGGCAGTAGTACTAATAGCATCCTTTAATACAAATCATCAAAGCCCTGTACGTAGCCGTTTGTGGATGAACATTCATAACCCCCACTAACGTTCACCTTAGTACTCTGTCAAGTTTTGACTAATGAAAATTAATACCAAATGAATCAGAATACTCGTGCGGTGGGATGAAAGAACGGCGGGCCAGGTGTTTTGCCCTGTGTCCGTAGGACTCCTTTGGAGCGGTGGAAGCATCGTTCTTTCTTGAAGTATTCAGGATTTTTTTATTGTTTTTGAATGGCCTTCATGGTCTCATCGCTGAAGGGCGCTTCGGCATTTGGATACTTTTTCATCAAGAAAAAAGTATCAAATATTGATATAAAATTATTTTAGAATAATTTTATGTTTCTTCTGCTTGGTGTTTCTCACCAAGCATGTATAATTTCATTCCGCTCATAGCCGCGGGGGCCTAGTTCTTTTTCTGTAGCAAAAAAGAACCAAAACGCTACCGCTGCGCCTGCTGCTATGAAAGGTTCTGCGAGGGCTAGGACAGTAATTGCCGCACCAGTCAATGCGGAAGAGAGGTGAACGGAGGTTCAGTGAATGGACGATTTGTTTAAGATTGATATAAGTTTTCCTGTGCCTGGATTTTCCTGCCTACCATTCATAATTTCTTCCCGCTCATAGCCGCGGGGGCTTTACCTTTTTCTGTAGGAAAAAAGTACCAATGCCGAGGCGGTACGGCGAGACTATGAGCGCCTTTAAAAAACAATAAACTACACCGAATAAATGCCACCGCTGCGCCTGCTGCTATGAAAGGTTCTGCGAGGACTAGGACGGTAATTGCCGCACATTCCCGATAGCTCCCGATAGCTATCGGGACTGGACAATGCGGAAGAACGGTTATTAAAGGTCAGTGTCCGTAGGACTCCTTTGGAGCGAGCGTGTCGGATAAAAATAATTGTGCTTCATATCCATAAAACAAATATAAATCTTCAACTCTCCCATAAAAAAGGCCCACAGATTAATTCCGCAGGCCTTTTTTTATTTAATCTTTTAGCTCTTTAGGTTTTTAACTTTTAACTTTCAGCTTTAGGCTTTTAGCTTTCCGCTTTAGGCTTTCAGCTTTAGCCTTTTAGCTTTCCGCTTATTTAGAAAGGTACATCGATTTCTCCTTATATAAATGTCTGAAATAGGGATCCTCTAAATCACGTATAAAACGTATAGCTTCACCGGTTGATTTCATTTCAGGGCCTAATTCCTTTTTAACTTCAGGGAACTTATCGAAAGAGAATACTGGTTCTTTAATTGCATACCCTTCCAGTTTGCGAACAATGGTAAAGTCTTTCAGTTTATGAGTACCCAGCATGATTTTTGCCGCAATATTGATGTAAGGAACATCGTATGCTTTTGCAATGAACGGAACAGTTCTAGAAGCTCTTGGGTTTGCCTCGATCACGTATACTTTTTCATCCTTAATTGCGAACTGAATATTTAATAAACCTCTGACATTAAGAGCCTTTGCAATTCGCTTGCTGTACTCTTCCATTAATTCAATAACTTTTGGAGATAAACTGAATGGAGGTAAAACTGCATAGGAGTCGCCAGAGTGAATACCAGCGGGCTCAATATGTTCCATTAAACCAATGATATGAAAATCATCACCGTCTGATATGGAATCTGATTCAGCCTCTTCGGCTCTGTCAAGGAAATGATCGATCAGCACACGATTCCCAGGAAGGTTTCTTAATAATGTAACCACTGCTTTTTCAAGGTCTTCATCATTAATCACGATGCTCATTCCTTGACCTCCTAATACATAACTAGGACGAACAAGTACTGGGTATCCAACTTTATGAGCAACTTGCAATGCTTCTTCTGCGCTTTCTGCTACCCCGTATAAAGGATAAGGAATATTCATTTCCTTCAATAAATCAGAGAATCGTCCACGGTCTTCGGCGATATCCATGCTATTGAATGAGGATCCAATAATTTTGATGCCTTTTTCATGAAGTTTCTCAGCCATTTTAAGTGCTGTTTGTCCGCCAAGTTGAACAATTACTCCTTCAGGTTTTTCAAGTTCAATGATTTCACGTACATGTTCCCAGAATACCGGCTCAAAATATAGCTTATCAGCCATATTAAAGTCGGTTGAAACCGTTTCGGGATTACAATTGATCATGATCGCTTCATAACCGGCTTCTTTTGCTGCCAGTAAACCATGCACACATGAATAATCAAATTCGATACCTTGCCCGATACGGTTTGGACCAGAGCCAAGAACGATTATTTTTTTCTTATCGCTTACGATCGATTCATTTTCATCTTCGAAAGTGGAATAGAAATAAGGTGTTTTAGCAGGGAATTCAGCCGCACAGGTATCAACCATTTTATATACTCTGTGTATACCTAGTTCTTTACGGCGATCATATACTTCATCTTCTGTTACATTTCCAAGTAACCAAGCTATTTGAGCGTCTGCATATCCTTTTTGCTTCAATGTGATGAAGAAATCTGTAGGTATGTTTTTTAAGGAATAGCGCTTCAATTCAACCTCCATATTAACAAGCTCCATGATCTGCACCAGGAACCATTTGTCGATATGAGTTATCTTACGGATAGACTCTAGCGGAACCCCCAGGCTCATTGCATCTTTGACATGGAAAAGGCGATCCCAGCTTGGATGTTCCAGGCTATGCATGATTTCTTCCAGGTTGCGGCTTTGTCGGCCGTCTGCACCTAGCCCAAGGCGATTGGTCTCTAAACTCTGACAAGCTTTTTGCAAGGCTTCGATAAAGGTTCGGCCTATAGCCATCACCTCGCCAACTGATTTCATTTGCAAACCCAGTTCTGTATTGGCACCTTTAAATTTATCAAAGTTCCAACGAGGTATTTTAACAATCACATAATCTAAAGCTGGCTCAAAATATGCTGAAGTAGTTTTAGTGATTTGGTTTTCAATTTCATCTAGATTATATCCGATAGCTAATTTAGCCGCAATTTTTGCAATTGGATATCCAGTTGCTTTTGATGCTAATGCAGATGAGCGAGATACTCTAGGGTTAATTTCAATCGCAATAATATCCTCCGTGGCGGGGTCAACTGAAAATTGCACATTACATCCACCAGCAAAATTACCGATTGACCGCATCATATGAATTGCTTGATTACGCATTTCCTGATAGCAACGATCACTTAATGTCATGGTAGGGGCAACAGTAATAGAATCTCCGGTATGGATACCCATTGGGTCGAAATTTTCTATTGCGCAGATGATAATTACATTGTCATTTCCATCTCTAAGAAGCTCAAGCTCATATTCTTTCCAACCTATAACGGCTTTCTCAACTAATACTTCATGGGTAGGTGAGGCCTGTAATCCGCGACTTAGAGCCTGATCAAAGTCTTCTTTTTTATGAACAAAGCCGCCCCCAGAACCTCCAAGGGTATATGATGGACGGATAACTAAAGGATATCCAATTTCTTGAGCAGCCTCCTTGCCTTCAAGAAAGGAATTGGCAATTTTAGATTTTGCCACTCCCACTCCAATCTCAACCATCAATCTACGGAACTCTTCACGGTTCTCAGTCTTTTCTACCGCCGCCATATCAACACCCACAATCCTGACCTTATGATCAGCCCAGATACCTCTTTCTTCAGCCTCTTTACAAAGATTTAGAGCAGTTTGCCCGCCCATGGTAGGCAGCACAGCATCTATTTTCTGTTCTTTTAAAATTAGTTCTATGCTTTCGCAGGTTAAAGGAAGTAGATAAACATGATCAGCAATAACCTTATCTGTCATAATTGTGGCAGGGTTAGAATTGATAATGGAAACCTTAATTCCTTCGTCTTTCAGCGATAGTGCGGCTTGTGATCCTGCATAATCAAATTCGCAGGCTTGGCCGATAATAATGGGTCCTGAACCGATGATCAGGACTGAACGGATGGAAGTATCTAATGGCATTTTCTTCTAAGAGTCTAATTTTGACTGTACAAATGCGAGATTACAATGCTTTGAAGAACTAAAATCCCGATTGCTTCGTCGGGATGCAAAGTTATATTTTTTTATGCTAATGAAGCTTCTTTTTTTTAAAAATCATGGATGAAAAACAAGAATTTCTTTCGAATTTCGCTTTTGAGTTTATTGCAATTGTTCATTGCTAAAAATTTAACGACTTTACTTTTCTTTTGGTCTGTTATTGGCTTAATGAAAAGTATGAATTCACAACATTAATTTTTATCCTTGAGTGGATACCGATTCTAAACAAAATAGTATGATGAAAAGATCAATTTTAGCATTAATTGTTTTCGGTACAATTTTTACCGGCTGCTCTACAGTACAATCTATTATACGCTCAACCTTTCCCTACACAGCCATTTTGGTGGTTCCTGTTACTTCTAAGATCAATACAGAACAATCTGCTACAAGTCAGGCGAGTAGTTTCGACCAAATTTTTACCGGTCAGGCTTCCAATACAAAATCCATTAGAGACGTGCGTGTAGCCACTGTTAAGATTGATGCTACTTCACCTTCTGGTCAGACTTTGGGAGTATTTAAATCATTTAAAATTTATATTTCTCGCGGTGATAGTAGTAAAGAATTGCTGATAGCTTCAAGAAATGATGTTGCAACCACTGTTGGAAGCAGTATCATGCTTGATGCAGATTCAACCCTATTAGTTGACAACTTTATTAAAGGATCAACCGTTCGTATTCGAGTTGAATATGTACTTAGAAGTGCCATTGCCTCTGATATAAACTTGAAGGCAAGCCTTGGATTAAGCGTAGCACCAAATACAGCAAAATAATCTTAGTTTTACCCCAAATTAAGCCTGGTGGGGTAACATTTAACAAATGATTTTTATTCTTGCTGTAACAGACTGGCTGAAAAGTCAAAGTCTTCTGGAAATATCTGGTGTAATAAGCGGGATACTGTGTGTTTATCTTGCTGCTAGGAATAATATCTGGAGTTGGCCCCTTGCCATCATCAGTGTTTTAGTTTATACTTTCATTTTTTTTGAGAAGAAACTATACGCTGATGCAGGATTGCAGATATATTTTTTATTTACTAATATTTATGGTTGGTACTTTTGGTCTAAGAAATCGACTGAATACAACAAGACTCCAGTTAGTTTTGCTTCAAAAAAACTTATCTTTTTATCAATCTTAAGTATCTTTTTATTTACATTTTTACTCGGCACCTTCCTATTCAAAAGTACAGATGCGGCATTTCCTTATATTGATAGTTTTTGTACCGCCTGCAGCCTTGTTGCACAATTGTGTCTTGCCCGAAAAATCATTGAAAACTGGCTGATCTGGATATTTGTGGACATTATTTATATTGGTGTGTATATGATCAAGGATCTTCATCTAACAGCAGGAATGTATGCCATATATGTCCTGATAGCAGCAATGGGCTATATTAACTGGAAAAAAGAACACAAGCAATCTAAATTAACACTTAACAAATAGGATGGATTTAAGGAGGCTAGTATGGATTTGAACCTGATTAGGATTGCAATTGTTGGACCAGAATCAACTGGCAAATCGACCATTTCAGAACAACTGGCAGATCACTATCAAACAGTTTGGGTACCGGAATATGCTCGCAGTTACTGCGAGAAATTAACAGCCCCATGTACCTGGCAAGACGAGATCAATATGTTCAGAGGACAGCTAGAATTGGAAGAAAAGATGGCTCGCTCTGCCAGGCGAATTTTGATTTGTGATACCACTTTTATTACAGTCAAGATCTGGAGTGATCATATGTTTGGCAGTGCACCTCAGGAAGTTCTGGATAAGCTCCCTGATCATCCTTACGATCTTTATTTACTCATGAACATTGATCTTCCATGGGAAGAAGACCCATTACGCGATTTTCCTGACAAGCGCGAACATTTTATGGAAGTTTGGCATACCGAATTAAAGGCATTGAATGCAAATTATTTTCTGATCTCAGGATCTGATGAAGATAGACTACAAAATGCAATTCAATGTATTGATTCATTTATGATCGATAAATAAGTGGCTTATTGCTCAATTTACTCTCGAATTGATTTACTTGGAATCAATCTTTTAAGTACTGTAACTTTCTAAATTAATTCATTATTAGATTGGGGTTTTGTTTTTAATCCTAATTGCTTTTAACTTATTTTTACAAAAATTTAAAATTATGGAATGGTTCACTAACCCTGAAATCTGGATATCATTAATCACCTTAACGGTCTTGGAAATAGTTCTTGGAATAGATAACATCATATTTATTTCAATCATGGCGTCTAAACTGCCAGCTAACAAGCAGAAAAAGGCTCGTCAGCTAGGTTTAGCTTTAGCTATGATTACACGGGTGCTATTGCTATTATCTTTATCATGGATCATGACCTTGACCAGTCCGTTGTTCAATATGGGCGAGTGGATTGCTTTAACCGACTCCAAATTATTAAAACAGTTTGCTATTTCAGGAAGAGATTTGATCCTGATCATTGGTGGGTTATTCCTTATTTATAAAAGTACTAGTGAGATCCATGATAAACTTGAAGGTGCCGATCATCAAACTGAAACAAAGGCGGTGATCACTTTTACAGGGGTTATTGTTCAAATTCTGCTTCTTGACATCGTTTTTTCGCTTGATTCAGTGATTACCGCTGTGGGTATGGCTGATCATATTGAAGTGATGATTGCTGCGGTGATCCTTGCAGTACTAGTGATGATGTTATCTGCAGGTGGTATTAGTGATTTCGTAAATAACCATCCAACAGTTAAAATGCTTGCCTTATCATTCCTTTTACTGATTGGCGTTTCACTATTAGCCGAAGGTTTTGATCAACATATTCCAAAAGGTTATATCTACTTTGCTATGGCCTTCTCTGTTTTAGTTGAAATGCTGAATTTGAAAATGAATAAAGGTAAAAAGCCTATTCAGTTACGTAATTTGGCTGAAGAACCTGATGAAAAGTAGTTCATTAATTACATAACGCGGCAAAGTAGCCCCTTAAGATATTCTCCCTCCGGGAAAGATGATCTCACCGGATGATCTGCTGGCTGTGAAAACTGTTGAATAAATTGCACTTCCTTTCCTGCATCTAGAGCTGCCCATGCAATAATCTGTTTGAACATGCTGATATCAACTGCTCCTGAACAGGAGTACGTTGCCAGAAGTCCGCCTTCATTAAGTAAAAGCATGGCCATTCTGTTCAGGTCTTTATATGCGCGTGATGCCTTTGTTAAAGCCGATCTTGATGGTGCATATTTTGGAGGATCTAGGATGATGACATCAAATTTTTCATTTACTTCTTTGAATGCTCTAAGCTGCTTATTTACATCTGATTGAATAAGGCGGTGAGGAATACTGTTAAAATCATTAATCTCCATATTTCGCTTTAAAGTATCCAAAGCCGGAGCTGAACTGTCAACGCTTATTACCTCTTTTGCTCCTTTAGCCATTGCATTCAAACTAAATCCACCTGAGTAAGAAAAGCAATCCAACACTTTTTTACCTTTTACATGATCCGCAACCCATTTTCGGTTATCGCGCTGGTCACAGTAAAAGCCTGATTTTTGCCCCTCAGCGATATTTACCTGATAAAAAATACCATTCTCTTTCACACTGACAAATTCGGGAGGTTCAGTGCCAAGCAAAATTCCTCCTGAAGAGGCTTCCATTCCTTCATGAGCGCGTGCTGAGGCATCACTCCTGTCAAAGATTCCTTTCGGGCTTAACAATTCCTGTAATTCATCAAGGATAATATGTTTGATATTTTCTATGCCGGATGTCAAGATCTGAACAGATAGAAAATCTGCATAGCGGTCAACAATCAATCCCGGAAGAAAATCGGCTTCGCTAAAAATTAGTCGATACGTATTGGTATCTTCTGTATTCAGTTCATCTCTGTGTTTTACTGCAATTTTAATCTTCCTTCTCCACCAGCTTTCATTGATCTCTGTTTCCAGGTTCCATTCAAGAAGACGCACTGCCACTCTAGATTTGCTGTTGAAAAAACCATAAGCAAGGAAATCATTATTACTGTCTATGACCATAATAATATCGCCATTCTCAGGTTTCCCTTTGATCTGATCAATTGCTCCAGAAAACACCCATGGATGTAATTGTCTGACCGCTTTTTCTTTCCCTTTTTTTAATTTTACTGAATGCATGGCTCAAATTTACAATTTATGTTCCAATCAAATGGAGCCATCCTGACGATGTCTCTGCATAAATTCACAATTGATGCTTAACTTTGAGCATGGAAGAAATAAGCTGGTCGGATTTTGAAAAGGTATCCCTAAAGGTGGGTACTGTTCTTGATGTTCTTGATTTTCCAGAAGCCCGAAAGCCATCGTTTAAACTTAAAGTTGACTTTGGTGAATATGGAATTAAATGGAGTAGTGCGCAAATCACAAAACACTACTCAAAGGACGATTTAATTGGTAGACAGATTGTATGTGTATTGAATTTTCCAAAGAAACAGATCGCTAATTTCATTTCGGAATTCCTGGTCACAGGTTTTTCAGATCAGGATGGCCATATTGTTCTTGCCGCAGTTGAGCGACAGGTTCCAAATGGTTCATCATTAATTTAATTGTATGAAATATATCAGTTTTACAGATGAGCCGGCCATTAATCCGGATGACTTTTTTATGAAAGAGGCTCTGAAGGAAGCACAGAAGGCGCTTGCTCTAGATGAAGTTCCTATTGGAGCTGTGATCGTTCATGCTGGCAGAATAATTGGACGGGGGCATAATCTTACCGAGCAGTTGAATGATGTTACTGCTCATGCAGAAATGCAGGCTTTTACAGCAGCAGCAAATTATACCGGTGGTAAATATTTAAAAGATTGCACGCTTTACGTTACTATCGAGCCCTGTGTGATGTGCGCTGGGGCATCCTATTGGACTCAGATAAGTCGTATAGTTTATGGGGCAAGAGATGAAAAAAGGGGGTTTTCACAAGTCTCTGACCAAATCATTCATCCTAAGACCGAGGTGCTTAGTGGTGTCAGATTAGAAGAAGCTGCCAGTTTGATGAAAGACTTCTTTATTTCTAAACGCAATAAACTTTGACATCAAATTGAATAAGTTGTAACATTTCAATCTTATATTTGTTATAGAAAATAGTATAAACCCTAATTATAAAAATATGGCTTTTGAACTACCCGCGTTAGCATACGCAACAGACGCATTAGAACCGCATGTCGATAAAATGACAATGGAAATTCACCATGGCAAACATCACCAGGCCTATGTGGATAATCTGAATAAGGCATTGGCTGGAACTGATGGTGCAAACCAGAAGATTGAAGATATCATTAAGAATATTTCAAAATACCCAATGGCAGTTAGAAATAACGGCGGCGGGCATTTTAATCATACCCTTTATTGGTCTATCATGTCTCCGAATGGTGGCGGAACCCCGAGCGGTGATCTTGCTAAAGCAATTGATGCTGCTTTTGGATCATTTGATGAATTCAAAAAGAAGTTTGCTGAAGCGGGTATGACTCGTTTTGGATCTGGATGGTCATGGCTTTCAGTTGCTGCTGACGGAAAATTACAGGTTAGCTCAACTCCAAATCAAGATAGTCCGGTGATGGATATCGCTGAAGTAAAAGGCACTCCAATTTTAGGAATGGATGTTTGGGAGCATGCTTACTATCTTAAATATCAAAATAGACGTGCTGATTATGTTGCTGCATTTATGAATGTGGTAAACTGGGATGCAGTATCTGAAAGATTCGCGAAAGCAAAATAATTTCAAGAAATAAAACCTTGTTCGAAAAGTGATGTATTCAAATGCATCACTTTTTTGTTTTTAAAATGATAAGAAGGAATTAATTCAGGAATAGATTCCCAAAATTTCTTTCTTTTTTTTGTTTCGCATTCGCTTGGGAATAGCGTCAATAATTTCCTTTTCCAGAGCCAGGATCAATTTTCTTTTTAGATAGTTGCGATGTGTCACAATGCTGATTTCACGGGTAGGCTCAGGCGACTTAAAATAACGTACTCTATCCAGTTGCTTCACAGAAAAATCACTTATTGATAGTTCGGGTAATAAGGTAATTCCATTGTTCATTTCTACCATTCGCTTTAGCGTTTCTACGCTGTCTGTATTGTATTCAAATGGCTTGAGTTCATCTGATTTTTTACGCTTGCAAATATTAAGTATTTGGTTGCGCATACAATGACCTTCATTGAGCAACCACAGGTCATCCAGGTTAATATCAGAAGCGTGCAGATTCTTTTTATTAATTAGCGGACTTGATTTTGAGAGATAGGCCACAAATGATTCATAGAATAAAGGGCTTTCCTGTAAACTCTTATCCTCTAGGGGTGTAGACAAAATGCCACAGTCTAACAATCCGTTTTTCAATTCATGAATGATTTGATCAGTCATGTATTCCCATATTAACAGCTGTACATCGGGGTATTTTACCATAAACGCAGAAATTACCTTAGGCATTAGGTAAGGTGCCATAGTTGGGATAATTCCAATTCGAAGCTCACCAGACACGATACTTTTTTGATTACTGATCAGCTCCTTTAGTTTATAACTCTCTTTTAATATATTTCGGGATTGCTCCAGAATTTCTATGCCGATTTCTGTGGGCGTGATCGGTTGTTTACTCCTGTCAAAAAGCTTAACCCCAAGTTCGTCCTCTAGTTTCTGAACTTGCATACTCATAGTGGGTTGTGTTACAAAACATTTTTCTGCAGCAACACCAAAACTTCGGTAGGTGTCAAGTGCAACAATGTATTCAAGCTGTACTAAAGTCATAATATAGATTTAAACTATGTAAATATAATAATTATTGATAATATCTATAATCGTATTTTATCAATTTAAAAATTCTGTTTACATTCTATTTTTTCTGTTAAAAATTTAGCTTATAACTCCCTCAATTCTTAACAGATTTATATTATTTATTTGCTAATCGTTTAGTTTTAATTTTCTTGATATAGTATTTAGTAATAATTCTAAACCAGAAAATAGTTAAAAAATATTTATAAGTTTATTTGATAAACCAATTTTGATGAAAATGCTTTTTCAATCTCTCAAGTTCAGTAAAACATGGATCGTGTTTACAATTCTTTTCATTTCATGGAGTATTTCAATTGCACAACCAGGAATTACTATTGCTGAAAAAACAAAAGGCATGAAGTCTTATAATGGTTTCATCAATTATTATTGGGATGAAAGCACTGGTAAGATCTGGTTACAGATTGATGAACTGGATAAAGAAATTTTATATCAGACCTCACTTCCAGCTGGTTTGGGTTCAAATGATATTGGTCTTGATAGAGGGATTATGGGCACCACCTATATTGTTAAATTCAGCCGTATAGCAAATAAGGTTTTAATGATTGAGCCAAACTATGCATACCGCGCGGTAAGTGGTGGAGAGGCAGAAAAAAGAGCTGTTGAACAATCATTTGCCCAGTCAACCATCTGGGGCTTTACTGTTGCTGCCGAAACCGGAGGTTCAGTACTTGTTGATGCAACAGATTTTATCATGCGCGATGCCTTAAAAGTTTCTAATCGATTGAGAAGTTCGAAGCAGGGTGCATATAATTTAGATGCCAGTCGTTCTGCCATGTATTTGCCCAGAAGCAAGAATTTTCCTTTAAATACTGAACTTGAAACAACGCTGACCTTCATTAATAATGATGGGCAAACCGGAAATTTTGTAAATAGTGTGACTCCTGTACCCGAAGCCATTACCCTAAGAGTGCATCATTCGTTTGCGCAATTGCCCGATACTAATTATCAAACTAGACTATATGATGCACGCTCTCCATACATCACGAATTCATATTTTGATTATAGCAGTAAGGTGAATGAACCTATACAGAAAAATATGATTCTTCGTCACCGTTTGGAGAAGAAAGATCCTTTGGCTTTAAAGAGCGAAGCTATAAAACCGATCGTCTATTATCTTGATAATGGCACTCCTGAGCCTATTCGAAGTGCTTTATTAGAAGGTGCCAGCTGGTGGAATCAGGCTTTTGAAGCTGCCGGTTTTATCAATGCTTTTCAGGTAAAAATACTTCCTGAAACGGCCGATCCAATGGATCTGCGCTATAACATGATCAATTGGGTGCACCGTTCAACAAGAGGCTGGAGTTATGGTGATGCTGTTGTAGATCCGCGTACAGGCGAGATCATTAAAGGCAATGTAACATTGGGCTCTTTACGTGTTCGACAGGATTACCTGATTGCTCAGGGTTTATTGGCTCCTTTTGAAAACAATGCGCTGCCCGCTGATGATAAAATGCTGAAAATGGCTTTGCAGAGATTAAAACAATTGTCGGCACATGAGATTGGTCATACCATCGGTTTGATGCATAATTATATTTCAAGCGCTCAGAACCGGGCTAGTGTAATGGATTATCCGCCACCCATGGTTTCATTAAATGCCAATAATGAAATTGATCTGACTAATGCCTATACTAACCAAATTGGTGAATGGGATAAAGTAAGTATCCAATATGGTTATTCACAGTTCCCAAAAGGGGCAAATGAAACTGAGGCTCTGAATAAAATACTAAGTGATGCGGCTAAAAAGGGTCTTACATTTATTTCAGACAGAGATGCACGTGATCCAGCGGGTTTGCATCCTGAAGCACATTTATGGGATAATGGAAATGATCCGGTAAAGGAATTAAAAAATGTGATGAATATTCGTTCCAAGGCTCTTTCAAAATTTGGATTAAACAATATACCGCAGGGTACGCCAATGGCCATGCTTGAGGATGTATTGGTTCCGGTTTACTTGTTTCACAGGTATCAGGTTGAAGCTGTTTCTAAACAGGTTGGTGGAATGTATTATTCCTATGCAATTAAAGGAGACGGACAAATGGTAACCCGTTCAGTTTCTAAAGAAGTTCAGCTCGAAGCTTTAAAAGCACTCGTTGATTGTATGGACCCCAAAACATTAGCACTCCCTGAAAGTATTATCAAATTGATTCCTCCCCGTCCGGCGGGTTATAGCATTTCCAGGGAGTTGTTTAATAGAAGAACCGGGTTGGTATTTGACCCTTTGGCTGCAGCAGAGTCAGCTGCTGATATGCCTCTTTCTTTTTTGTTCAATGCAAGTCGCATGAACAGAATGGTACAATACCAGGGTTCAAATAAGGGTTTAGGTGTAGATGAAATGATCGGCTTACTGATAGCAAAAACCTGGAAATCGCCCCGACTAAATGGGATGGAGGGGATGATACAAAAGCAGAATGAGCAATTACTGCTTACCTACCTTCTTTCTTCATCTGTTAATGATGATGCTTCATTCGCCACCAAAGCACAAATCCATAAATCACTTGAAGATTTGAGAATTTATGCAGGAGCTCAGTTAAAGGCTACAACAGATACCACCTATAAAGGTTATCTAATCCTTACCTTGGATCGCATGAAATTTCCTGAAAAGGCAAAACCAACACTTCATCCTGTTGCACCTCCGGGAGCTCCCATTGGATGCATGATGGATGAAATTTAATTTACTGAAATACGCTTTGCCTGATTTATTGAATAAGGCATTGCTGCTGTAAAATGGAATAAGTAAAAATGACTTCTGAAGATACTACCCGAATAAATAAATACCTGAGTGAGATCGGTTATTGCTCACGCAGAGCTGCGGATCAACTAATACTTGAAAACAGAGTTACCATTAATGGGAGTGTTCCAGAAATGGGGACCAAGATTATCCCGGGTGATATTGTTAAAGTTGATGGGAAATTGGTGTCTAAACCTGATGAAAAGCCAGTTTATATTGCTTTTAATAAACCTATCGGAATTGTATGTACCACTGATACCAAGGCCGAAAAAGATAATATTATCGATTACATTAAGTTTCCAAAGCGCATTTTCCCAATCGGTAGGTTAGATAAACCCAGCGAGGGGCTCATTCTGCTGACCAGCGACGGTGATATTGTGAACAAAATTCTGCGCGCCAGAAATAACCATGAAAAGGAATATCTGGTATCTGTTAACAGGCCAATCACTACTGATTTTCTTAAGAATATGAGAAGCGGAGTGCCAATTCTAGATACGATAACCCGGGAATGTGAAGTGGAGCAGATTGATAAAAATAAATTCAGGATCATTCTTACCCAGGGTCTTAACCGTCAGATACGAAGAATGTGTGAGTTCCTTGATTTTAAGGTAACCAAGCTAAAAAGGGTTAGAATAATGAATATTAAACTTGATATCCCAATTGGAAAGTGGAGATATCTGAGTACTGATGAAATGGATGAGATCAATCGACTTATTTCATTCTCTTCAAAAACTCATATAGATCCAGAATAGAAAGCTTATTTCAGCTCCTTTAAACGATATTTAAAGCTATATGTAAACCTAATACTAAACCGAGTAGAAATCACCCATATAACCGAATATCGCAAATGCCTCTTTAATTCAGTTTGTTGGTTTCTTCATTTGGGAACACAAGGGCTGGCTTAAAGTTTCTAGCCTCTTCGATATCCATAATTGCATAGGCAATGATAATAATGACGTCGCCACGCAGCACTCTTCTTGCTGCTGCTCCATTTAAAACTATTTCTCCGCTTCCTCTTTTTCCTGGAATAGTATAGGTTTCAAATCGCTCGCCATTATTATTATTTACTATCTGTACTTTCTCACCATGCAATAAATTTGCAGCATCCATTAAATCTTCATCTATGGTAATACTACCTATATAATTTAAATCTGCATCAGTTACTTTGACTCTGTGAATTTTTGATTTTAAAATATGAACTTGCATGGTGCAAAGTTAATATATTGGATGGAATCTAATTGAGTTAACATGGCTCATTTAGTATAGATTTCACTATTTACGCAAAGAAGGTTTTTTGTTCTTGAGTTCTTTTAATAGCAATTCCAAATCCTCTATTGACATTTGTTTCTTATCAACCAGAAAGGAAACTACATTGGAGTACGATCCTTCAAAATATCGTTCTGTAAGCCCCTCAATGCTTTGTTCAGAATAGGTAGATTTTGTAACCAGAGGATAATAGAGGTTGTTTCGATTCGGGTTTTTGATCCCTACAAATCCTTTTTCTACCAGGATTTTAAGTAAGGTTGCTACAGTATTATTATGTGGTTTGGGTTCATCCAGTAATTCAAGGATGTCTTTGACATAGCCACCAGCTTTAAGTGACCATAGTACCTGCATTAGTTGCTCTTCAGCTTGTGTAAGTTTTTTCATTCTAACTAATTTATTAGTCAATATTACGACTAATTATTTAGTTATAAAAATTTAGTTGAAAATATTTTTTTACCGCGTACAAATGCAGGTTGAAGAATGAAAATAGACGGCCTAAATCTGTTGGGTGAGCCTTCTTAATCTGATCATAATCTGGGTCTCTGATGTTTAGTTCACAAAGCTGCCATCACCTCTTCTAATGAGAGGTCTGTTATTATTGCCCACAGCGCCTGTCCATTTTTGTAAATTCATACTTAAGTTAAGCATTACATAACGGCTGTTCGGATTAGTTAAAGTCTCTGTAAATCCTAAATCATTTTGCGTTCTGTTGATGAAGTTGTTTTGGTTCAACAAATCGTAGGCTCTTAATTGCAAAGAGCCTTTATTTTTAAACACCCGCACTTGCAACATAGAGTTAATAATGAAAGGGTTATTTGTTATATTATTACCAATACCACTTACATAATTTTTACTTATTGCATAGCCAAATTGGTATTTCTTGGCAAAGTAAATATTCCCATCTACACTCAATGCCCAAATTTTTTGAATAACATCTCTAGAGCGGGCTAAAGAAAAATCTATTTTATTAAAATCGTATGAAACGAATGGATTTATGTCAAACCAAGGTTTAGGAGTCATTCGCGGACCAAAACTTTGCTTAAAACCCCAAGTTTTTGAGCTGTTGATCTGGTTATTACTCATCGAAACACGGTTTGAGTTGATAACATTTCCAAAAAAATTAAGGCTATATCTTCTATCGCTTAATTGCTTTGAAATAGAATAGTCGCCAATAGTGCTATTGCTACCATTTAAATTTACGTACCGCGTTTCATTTTTAAAGATACCAAAAGCAGCAGGATCTCTAATCTCAACAACATTATTGACTACCTGGTTTTCTGTAAACGAAGAGCCTAGTCTTAATTCATAGTTAATTCTTGAATTAGCAATGTAATTGCTATACTGAGCATTTACACTGTGTGCAAATGCAACATTCAAATCGGGATTACCCACAATGACATTTTGTGGATTTGAAACGTCTTTTACAGGTTGAATTTGGTTAAACAAGGGCTCAATAGCTCTGCCATTATAGTTCAATGAAGCTCTGTGCGTACTCGAAAGTCTTAATTGAACACGAGCAATGGGTATAATTCTAAAATTTTGTTTATCAATTCTAGAGGCAACACTAGTACTGCTTCCTACTAAAGAAGTATTAACACCGGTTACACCCAAAGAGAAATTAAATAAACTGGTATTATTGCCATATTTGTAATTAATAGAATTTCGGTATTGAGTGAAGGAATAGTTAAACACATTACTGTAAGTATCTAAGAGGGATAAATTTCCATTAGCTTGAATATCACTAGTTTGCCGACTATTAGTATAGCCTCTGTTTTCTAAATTCGTATTAAATTCTAATCGAGATAATTTCCCCAAAGGTTCTGTATAAGTTAAACTACCACGGGTACTTTTTTGAAGGTTTCTGACATCAATTAGGCGATTAAGAATAGAATCACCTAAGAACAATTGATTAACATTTCTATAATTGAAAAGATTTAATTGTTCATCCTCATTGTTATTTTGTTGTTGCCTAATGGTAGCTTCGGCAGAGAAAGTTCGTGAAGGAGTTTTAAAAATGTGTTGATAAGCAACCGTTCCGCCAATGTTTGGACGTGTACTGCTATTGTTGTTGTTATTAATTTGATCCTGATTGATTAAGCCTTTTTGAAAGTTCGTTGACTTGTTGGAACTTGTCGAATTGACAAAATTCAGGTTAGGAGAAAACTGAATATAATTGGCACTATCAATGGCATATTCTATTTCAAAACCAATGGTATGTGTTTTATTATTGGATTCAATATTAGCATCTCGGTTAGAATCAGTTGTTCCTAAAGTACTGATTGCTTGCGATCTGCTAATAGTTTGAGTGGTATTATCGGTGTAATTAAAATTATAATTAGCCAAAAAATCAATCTTTTTACCGAATTTATCCCGGTAGGTAAATGCAGGTGCAGTTCTTAAGTTGGTGCCGCCTGTTGCACTTCCACCACCGCCTCCTCCAACGCCTGCTCCACTTCTTCCACCCCGGTTAGAGGCTCCACCCAAACGGCCAATACTCGCATTTTGACCTGCAATTCCGTTTGGAGTTTTGAGTAAAGTTGTATTAACGGTGATGGTTTGATTCTTATTGATACGGGTTAAGTTTGCACTACCTTCATATTGATCGAGCGTTCCAATACCTCCGTTTAACCTTGCCAAATTACCAACAGATTTATCTTGTCTCGTTGTAATATTCAATACTTTGGTTGGATCGCCATCTTTAACCCCGGTTCTGGCAGCAGTATTTCCATAATCGTCAACCATTTGTACTTTATCGACAATTTCTGCAGGTAAATTTTGAACCGCGGTAGCCACATCGCCACCATAAATATCTTTGCCATTTAATCGTGCTCTGGCTATAGCTGTTCCATTTACAGTTACCGAACCATCATTGCCCACTTGAACACCTTCCATTTTTTGCAATAGCTCATCAACAGTAGCACCTTTCCTTACCACATAATCACTGGCCCGATACTCTACAGTATCTGTTTTATATACAATAGATGGGGTACCATTAATAATGACCTCGCTTAATACTTTCTCATCATTTTTTAAGATGATTGGGTCTAAGGTAATTCGGGCGGTAGCATCATTGTATTTGCCGGAAATTACCTTTCTAACATGGCCCAAAGAAGTTACCTGAACTTTAAAAACCCAGGATTTTACATTTTTGAAAATAAAAATCCCGTCTTCGTTGGTTGAAGTTTTAAGCGTGTCTGCGGTAGATGTTAAAGTTACCGTTGCACCAATAACGGTTTGATCCAGCGAATCTTTAACTACACCCGATACTTGTCTCAACGGAATGGGCTGAGTCGATGTAGCTGGTGGTTTCGGTGTGGTTTGCGCAAAAAGCTGAGCAATTGTAAGGCTAAAAATTAATGTAAACAGAAAAATTTTAGCATATTTTTTGCGCAACAGATACGCCGATCTAGTTTTTAAATTCATAATTCTTGATGAGAAATTCTAATTTTCTTTAGTTAGAATATATTTACCCCAAAAATCTGTCGGAGTGATTAAATCTTGGAAGTTAAAACCTCCCATTCCGCCTCCCATTCCGCCACCTCCACCACCTGCGACTTCAACTCGTACCATCGGAGCTCCTTCACCACCACCACCACCGGGTCTCGCCCCGCCGGCCAAACCTCCAAAATTGATTTGTAAGCCATTAAGCTTAATGTTGTATGAGAACTCTTTAGGCTTATCAGCCGACATTTCTAATAATTCTAATGGAATGGAAAGTTCATACATAAAAACTCCCTCATCACTGATTGATGCAATCGTTTTAATACTGTATTCATTATAAATTGAAATCAAGCTATCCGGAATATCTTTAAAACCAAAAACTTTAATCTCTTTGG
This sequence comes from Sphingobacteriaceae bacterium, assembly GCA_947479815.1. Lineage (GTDB taxonomy): Bacteria > Bacteroidota > Bacteroidia > Sphingobacteriales > Sphingobacteriaceae > Daejeonella. The sequence continues at coordinate 40,389 of CANKAT010000005.1, read as the reverse complement.
CACCGCCTAATTGCGTTCTGGCTATGGCCCTTTGCATGGAATCTCTCTGCATCGGACTCATATCTTGGAAACGGCTAAAACCACCAGGGCCACCCTGTACTCTAACCGCTGTAGGTCCACCACTTCCACCACCTGGTGCACCACCTGGTCTGCGTCTGGCAACTACCGGATAAATAACTTTAAAGCCTTCCTTATCATTTTTTTTACCTGATGGATTGACCGTTAAGCTAATGCCACCTAACAAAATTTTACTATTATTGGTCACATCTTTTGATTGAATTGCTAAGTATAAGTTCTTCGCATCGTTAGCAAGGGTATACGTCAAGTTTGTACTTTTGTTCATTGCTTTAAAGTTGTTTTCCCACTCGTTATGCTTTCCATCAACTTTCACACCTGATGCCCAAACGCTAACGTCTTGAACATCATTTAATTTTTGAGCTTGTATTACCGTTAATGATGAAACCATAAAACAAAAAGTGTTCAAGGCGATTTTTGTAAATTTTAAAATGTTGGCTCTCATTTTATTCTATTTTAATGATGTATAATCTTTGATTTAATAAACAACTCTGTTTAGATGCATCTGGTATATAAAACAATAACAGAACGCCTATTAGTTTGATTTTTTTTGATAAAAGGTTATTAAATAGTTGGAATATTAATTGCAAGCTGGTTAATTGGACAAATCTAACCAAAAATGGTTTAAAGAATAGTTAAACTTAAGTAAATACTTTATGGCAATAAGCTTTTGCTATGAGCTCATCTACTTTAAGCAGGCAAATAAGCTTATTTTTCAGTTCCTTTTAATAGCAATTCCAAATCCTTTTTCTATCAATATCTGAAGCTAGGTTGTTACAGTATTAGTATGAGGTTTGGGTTCATCCAGTAATAGAGGGATGTCTTTGACATAGCCACCAGCTTTGAGTGACCATTTACCTGCATTATTTGCTAATCAGCTTGTCTAAATTTTTTTCATTTTAACTAATTTATTAGTCAATTTTACGACTAATAAATTAGTTAAAAATTTTTTTTAAAATAATTTTAATTAACGTGTAAAGTCAAACTAAATAATGATTTTGTTGAATAGAGGATTTACAAGCCTAACAGCTTTTATTTAATTCGAAGAATGAATTTTGGCTGTTAATTAAATAAAAAATGCACTTATTTGGTGCATTTGAAATTATTTTTTAGAATATTAATCTTATTTAATCTTGCTGTAAATGATATTCAGTTTCATTTTATAACTAACACCTGCCTTGCCGCTACCAATAACAGCACTGGTAGCAGTTGTACCTGATGAAACAGGACCTTGTTGACGGTTAAAATTCAAGTTGATTGGAGCAATGAATGTATCGTATTGCTTTAATTTACCCTTTAAGATATCTTGAATATAGGTTGTAATGACAAACTTATATCGCTTATTTGTTTTGTCGTAATAACCACCAAAATCAAAGTCAGTCATTGAAAACACAGGATTAGTGCTAAAATCTGGAATAAATTGCCTTTGGCTTGCAATGTCGTTCTGGTAAAGTAATAATCTTTGTGCAGGCTCAAATTTGTCCATCCCGCCTACAACAGACACGACAAGCTCAGCCTTATTTATTGTAATATTGCCTAGGCTTTTTAACCTTTCAAGATAAGGGAAACGAATTCGTGTACGAAGTCCGGCTAGACCTTGAACATAAGTTAAGTCAAATTTGGTGTTTGGGTTACTAAGCTGTGTTTGAATATTCGTGCCAGTATAATCATGCTTAAAGTCAGCAATTACCGGTGCTGCACTATTCTTAATTGGAAATTTGTGAAGTGTGGTATCAATCAATGCACCATTCTCACTTTTAAAGTAAACTTCTAGTCGGCTTGAGTCTGTTAGATTTAAAAATGTTATTCCCCCGGCACCAGTGGTTTGAGCTTTATTAACTGTGAGATAAAGTCCTTTTATTGATTTATTAAATTCTAAATCACTAGCCAGAACTGTTGTAGGGGCCTTCACAAAGTTATTGGTAATGAAGTTTGGATCTAAGGCAATACGAATATGAGGTGCTTTTGCTTTTTGTACATCTGGTTTACCAGAAACCAATTCAGTTACTCTTACACTATCCTTTATATTGAATCTTAAAGATTTACTACCAAGAATGGAACTAGAATAGGTTACTGGCTTTGTATTATAATACGGAGTTGACTCAGTTAATGCCTCATTCAGCTGATGAACTTCAACTTGGAATTTTGAGGTACTATCGCCATGGAATTCCTTACCATAATATAAAACTAATACGGCTGAGTCTAATACAGGGTTTGTGCCAAATGTAAGCCCCGGAGGGTCAAGTGTCAAAGATAATGCAATGTTTGCTGTAGTTTTACCCATTGTTGGGTCATTCAGATATCCAAGGGGATACTGTTCTAGGGTATTGGTAATGATGGTATCTTCAGCTACAGTTGATGAAATAACTGTAATGGTGTCTATTAAATTTCCTTTAATCTCTGTTGCAGGGTCAACATCAAGCCCAATTGTTTCTGTTTCCTGACAGCCGCTTAAAATAAAAAGACTTATCAACAGCGTTAATAAGTCTAGTTTGTATAATTTCATCTGTATTACATTTTTTTTTAAAAGCCCCATGACTCTACCATTAATTCACTCCTGACTAATCTTAATCCTGTCAAGTGGTTCAGGTCATTTGCTTATTCATTTACACTAATGAAATAAGTTCTTCGCTAACTATTTCTTCGTAAAGGTTGTAATAATTTTCGTAATCTGAAGTAGAATTGAACTCCAGGGTTGGTTTATTGCCTTTTTTAACAAACTTTAACACTTCCTCATTGATGTTCTCACTAGCATAAACAACTGCATCTGAGTACGAAATTGCACCTAGGTTAAGAGCTGTATTGGTAGCATCTGAATACATTTGAGTATGTTCAGCATTCATCCCATTCATAATTGCTTTTTTTGCAAAATCAGAATTTAATGAGTTCTGGAAATGGTCATCGTAAACAGAATACACAACTTTAGAGTTTTTGAAAGTTGGATCGTCTTTGTATATAGTTTTTAAATAAGCAGGCACTAATGCACTCATCCAGCCATGGCAATGAACAATTTCTGGAGACCAGCCTAATTTTTTGACTGTTTCAAGAGCGCCCTTACAGAAGAATATTGTACGTTCGTCATTATCTTCATAAAACTTGTTGCTATTGTCTGCAAAGACATGTTTTCTTTGAAAATATTCCTCATTATCAAGGAAATAAACTTGCATACGAGCTGAAGGGATTGAAGCAACCTTGATTATCAGAGGATTATCATTGTCGTTAATGATAATGTTCATGCCCGAAAGTCGAATTACTTCATGAAGCCTGTTACGACGTTCGTTAATATTTCCGAAGCGGGGCATCAGGATACGTATTTCGAACCCTTTGTCCTGCATCGCCTGTGGCAGGTGACGCGTAATCTCAGAAATTTTGGTTAATTCTAGGAAAGGCGACATCTCATGCGTAATAAAAAGAATCTTGGTTTTTGCCATCTCCGTTTTGGTTAATTTGGGGGTGTAAAAAAAATAGAAGAGCAAAGATAAGCATTATCTTATGAAATATCAATGAATTACGCAAATCGTTTTGGTTCTCGCAAAGTATTTAACCATTTTTGACCCTATTAAAATCAGTTAATATTTTGAAAATCTTTAACAGCAGACAATCGGTTCATAATTATTTGAATGAATTGAGGGCATCAGGTAAATCCATAGGTTTTGTTCCAACTATGGGTGCATTGCATGATGGGCATTTATCTATGATTAAACTTGCCAAACAAAAAGCTGATGTTATAGTTTGTAGTATTTTTGTAAATCCTACTCAATTTACCGATAAAAAAGATCTTGAAAACTATCCTCGGCCGGTTGATGATGATATTAGAAAGCTAGAAGAAGTTAATTGTCATGTACTTTTCATCCCTGGAGTAAATGAAATGTATTCTAGTGACGAAAAATGGAATATTGAGCTTGGTAATCTTGACAAAATCCTTGAAGGAAAGATTAGGCCGGGACATTACCAAGGGGTTACCCAGATCGTTAAAAAACTATTTGATACCATAAATCCACATTACGCTTTTTTTGGACAAAAAGATTACCAGCAGTTTATAGTGATCTCTTACATGGTTAAAAAGCTTTTTGTAAAGATTAAGCTTGTACTTTGCCCAATTATTCGTGAAACTGACGGGTTGGCCATGAGCTCCAGAAATATTTATTTGTCGCCCGATGACAGAAAGAATGCACTTGCTTTGTTTAAAGCGCTTAATAAAGTAAAAGAGCAGTTTAAAACCAAAGCTATTCCTCAGATCAAAAAAGAGGCAGAATCTTACTTGAAAGCTGCTCCGGGTATAGAAATTGAGTATTTTGAGATTTTTAATGCAAATTCATTTGCAGCCACTTCATCAAAACGTCCCGCTAGCTTGATTGCCTTAGTTGCAGCAAAAGTAGGGTTAATCCGTATTATTGATAATATGATACTTAAATAGGAATATAATTTATGAAACAGTTTATAGCTAAAGGCTTCAAATATCTTATACTACTACTAACAGGCATAGTACTTTTATACGTTGCCTTCAAAGATCAGAATCTAACTTTACTGCTCGAAGATTTACGGAAAGCTGAATATGTTTGGGTTTTTGCATCTGTACTCTTTGCTTATTTTGCTCATCTAATCAGGGCTTATCGATGGAGAATGATGATCAGCTCTCTTGGGCATGGCACTCCTTCATTGATCAATACTTTTTCTGCTGTGCTCATTGGATATCTAGCTAATCTTGCCTTTCCAAGGATGGGAGAAGTTTCACGGTGCGGAGTGATAAACAAAACAGATCAAATTCCTATTGTAAAACTTTTCGGAACCGTGGTAGCTGAACGACTGATAGATCTCCTGATGCTTGGGGTCATTATATTTTTGGCAATCGTACTTCAGTTTGGTTTGCTTTCAGATTTTCTTTACAATAACCTATTGATAAAGTTAACCGGAAGTGAAGGTCATTTAACATTGTTGGTTTTTGCGTCCTGTATGCTGATTCTACTGTTAATAGTGTTCTATATCTTTAAAAAAAGAAAGAAATTAGGTATTTGGGCTCAAATCCATAAGTTCTATTTGGATATTAAAAGTGGAATCTTTTCAATAAAGTCTATGGACAAAAAGGGCGGGTTCATTGCCTGTTCAATTCTAATCTGGCTGATGTATGGAATATCGGTATACTTATGTTTTTTTGCATTAAAATCTACCGCCGAATTAGGCCCATTGGTGGCACTTTCAACATTGGTTTTCAGCAGCCTTGCTATGATTGCCCCGGTGCAGGGCGGCATTGGAGCATTTCACTGGATGGTTTCTGAAGGGCTGACTATTTATGGGATTGAAAGGAGTGAGGGACTAGCCTTTGCACTTTTACTTCACTCCTCTCAAACATTAATTATTCTAATTACTGGTTCAATAAGCTTAATTTTACTTTTTATTAATTCACCAAAAAAGATCGGAAATGACGAAGCTGGAACTAATTAAAGGAAAGGTCTTTCATATAGAAGAGCTTCGCGCCAACCTGAATACTTGGCGTCTACTTGAAAAGAAAATTGTATTTACTAATGGCTGTTTTGATTTGCTGCACCTTGGTCATATCGACTATCTATCAAAGGCTGCTGATTTGGGCAATAAATTAGTTATTGGACTCAATTCAGATGCCTCAACATCGGCTCTCAAGGGGCCAAGCAGACCAATAATTGATCAATATTCACGATCAATCATGCTTGCCTCACTCTCATTTGTAGATGCTGTTATCCTGTTTGATGATCCTACCCCTATTGGATTAATTGCCCAGATTAGACCCGATGTTTTGGTTAAAGGTGCTGACTATACAGTTGATCAGATTGTTGGTTCAGATCTTGTTTTAGGATATGGTGGCAATGTTCAAACCATTGAATACCTCTCAGGTTATTCTACCTCGAGTATTGAAAAAAAGATAAGATCTCTCTCTTAACCTATTTTTGATTCTGCATTAATAGTATCATCCATTTTAATAATATATACTATCTGCATTCAGGATGTCCTCTTGAAACAGTATTTTTGAATAAAAAACCAATTACTATGTATTTTGAACTATCCGAAGAGCACCTGATGATACAACAGGCTGCCAGAGATTTTGCCAATACTGAGTTGAAGCCGGGAGTAATTGAGAGAGATGAACATCAAAAATTCCCTTATGAACAGATCAAAAAACTAGGAGAGCTGGGCTTTCTTGGGATGATGGTTGATCCAAAATATAATGGCTCTGGAATGGATACCATTTCTTATGTTCTTGCCATGGAGGAACTCTCAAAAATTGATGCATCTGCTTCGGTAGTTGTTTCTGCTAATAATTCCCTAGTTTGTTTTGGACTTGAAAAATACGGTTCTGAATTTCAAAAGGAAAAATATTTGAAGCCATTAGCAGCAGGACAAAATATCGGGGCATTTTGCCTTTCAGAGCCAGAAGCAGGCTCAGATGCTACCGCTCAACATACTACAGCAGTAGATATGGGTGATCACTACCTGCTAAACGGAACAAAAAACTGGATCACAAATGGAGGGAATGCCTCTACGTATTTGGTTATTGCTCAAACCAATTCTGCTCTCAGACATAAGGGTATCAATGTGCTTATTGTTGAAAAAGGAATGGAAGGCTTCAGCGTTGGTCCTAAGGAAAACAAACTTGGCATTCGTGGATCTGATACTCATTCCTTAATGTTTACAGATGTAAAGGTTCCTAAAGAAAATCGAATTGGTGAGGAAGGTTTTGGCTTCACTTTTGCAATGAAAACTCTTGATGGTGGACGTATAGGTATTGCCGCTCAAGCATTGGGTATTGCTTCCGGGGCCTACGAACTAGCATTGGCTTATTCAAAAGAACGTAAAACCTTTGGTAAACCTATTGCAGCTCATCAGGCCATACAATTTAAGCTCGCAGACATGGCAACTGAAATAGAAGCTGCACGGATGCTCTGCTTAAAAGCTGCTTGGTTAAAAGATCAGGGACTGCCTTATGCACTGTCAAGTTCAATGGCTAAACTTTTTGCTTCTGATGTAGCAATGAGAACTACTGTTGAAGCTGTTCAAATACATGGCGGATATGGTTTCGTTAAAGAGTATCATGTTGAACGACTCATGCGCGATGCCAAGATAACTCAGATATATGAAGGAACATCAGAGATTCAGCGTATGATTATTGCACGCGAAATTTTAAAATAATCCAGTACATTCAACTATGAAATATTTTTTCAATTTAATAGGAGTAGGTTTACTTATAATCCTAATTTCATCCTGCAAGGGCACTTCTGATGGTGCATTACAAACAGGAATATGGCGGGCCACCCTAAAAACAGGATCTGGTGAAGAGATTCCCTTTAATTTTGAAGTAACCGATTCTGCTGACCAGAAATTACTAGATATTATCAATGGAAAAGAACGATTTAGAGTCAATGAAATTTCTAAACTATCCGATTCCGTTATTATTCAGATGCCTCTTTTCGATTCAGAGATCAGAGCATCGCTAAAAAATGAAACACTTAGCGGAAAATGGATAAAGCATTATGGTGATAGTGATGAAGTTTTGCAGTTTAATGCCCAAAAAGGCAACCTTTGGCGTTTTTTCAAAGATAATACTGCTACTAAAACCGCTATAGCTGGGCGTTGGTCAGTTACATTCAATACTTTAAATAACAAAGGTAGTTATGCCTCAATTGGTGAATTTACCCAGGAAAATGGCCGTGTTTTCGGAACATTTTTAACTACAACCGGCGATTACCGCTTCCTTGAAGGAACAGTTTCTGATCAAAAATTATATCTATCCTGTTTTGACGGAAGTCATGCCTATCTTTTCACAGGTAAGCTTTTGAATGATAGCACCATTACCGAAGGCAAATTCTATTCTGGCTTATCTTCTATTGAAACCTGGACCGCGAATAAAGATCATAAGGCAATTCTTCCAGATGCATATTCAATAACCGATCTTAAAGATGGGTATGATAAAATCGATTTTTCATTTCCGGGTCTTGATGGGAAAAAAGTTTCACTTGCTGACCAGAAGTTTAAGAACAAGATTGTGCTTGTTCAGTTTTTTGGATCATGGTGTCCTAATTGCATGGATGAAACGGCCTATCTAACCAGCTTTCATAAAAAATATCAGGATAAAGGGGTTGAAATTATTGCACTGGCATATGAACGTACCAAAGATTTTGAACGTTCTAGAAAAAATATATCTAGGTTAAAAGACAGATTTTCAGTGCCTTATGATATGCTGGTCACAGGATTTACAAATGATAAAGTGGAGGTTTCTAAAAGTTTACCGATGATTAAACAATTTATGGCATTTCCAACCCTGATGATCATTGATAAAAATGGCAAAATCAGAAAGATCCATACCGGTTTTAGCGGACCTGGAACCGGATCCCATTATGCTGATTTTGTAAAAGAGTTCGAGAAAACAATAGATGATATGTTAGTAGAAAAATAACGATGAACTATAAATTAATACTATGCTGCCCATTGTTCGCAGCATTTCTTTTTCAATCGTGTTCTACACCCAAAATGCTGAATCTTGATCCGGTCACGGTAACTGAAAATATGCCAGGTTCTACAGTATATCGTGGCAGCTACACCAGAAAAACTGACCTGATTAATACCAGACTTGACCTCAGCTTTGACTGGGACAGTGCCTATGTTCATGGAAAGGCTACCATTCAGGCAAAACCATATTTCTATGCTACAGATCAGTTGTTGCTCAACGCCAATGGTTTTCGTATCAAAAACGTTTCTTTAGTTAACAGTTACGATAAAAAGCCTCTTCAGTATAAATATGATGGTAAAATACTCTCAATTACTCTTGATAAAGTGTATAATAACGATCAGAATTATACGGTTTTTATAGACTATGTGGCCATGCCAAATAAGTTAAAGATTGGTGAAGATATATCGTCATCTGGCGACCGTGGAATGTACTTTATCAATCTAGACGGAAAAGACAAGGATAAACCCAAACAAATCTGGACTCAGGGTGAAACTGAATGCAACTCAAACTGGTTCCCTACAATAAATGACACTCAAGAAAAAATGACTCAGGAACTAAATATCACAGTTCCTAATGAATTTGTCAGTCTTTCAAATGGTACCCTAGAGTTTTCAAGTATGAATGGCGATGGAACTCGTACAGATAGCTGGAGACAAGAGCAGGCGCATTCAACTTATTTGACCATGCTGGCTGTAGGAAATTTTACCATCACCAAAGATAAATGGCGCGATAAGGAGGTAAGTTATTATACCGAACCTGCATATGCTTCAACGGCTAGGCTTGTGTTCGGAAACACTCCCCAAATGATGGAATTTTTCTCTGTGAAACTAGGGGTTGATTATCCATGGGATAAATATTCGCAAATTGTTGTGAGAGATTTTGTAAGTGGAGCCATGGAAAATACCAGCGCTACAGTTTTTTATGAAGGATTAAATATGTCTGAAGGGCAGTATATTGATCAAAAGCAGGATGATATCATCTCTCATGAGCTTTTTCATCATTGGTTTGGAGATTTGGTAACTGCAGAATCCTGGGCAAATCTTCCCTTGAATGAGTCATTTGCTACCTATGCTGAATATTTATGGGATGAATTTAAAAATGGTCGGGATCAGGCTGATTTTAAAGGATTTCAGGATCTGTCGGCTTATATCGGCAATAAAAGTATTGAAAACTTGGATGTCATACGTTTTGATTACGCAGATCGTGAACACATGTTTGATGAGATCAGCTATCAGAAAGGTGGTAGAATATTACATATGCTGCGAAAGACTGTTGGAGATGCGGCCTTTTTCAAAGCTCTGAACCTATATCTTACCCGTAATGCCTATAAATCTGCTGAAGTTCATGATTTGAGACTTGCTTTTGAAGAGGTAACAGGTACTGATATGAATTGGTTTTTTAATCAATGGTTTCTGTCGTCAGGTCACCCTGTTTTAGACATACAGAACACTTTTGATCCTGAAAGGAAAGAGGTTTCTGTAACGATCAGGCAAAATCAGGACCTGTCAAAAACTCCGCTTTATCGTATTCCTTTAGCTATTGATATTTATTTTAATGGAAAGGTAGAACGTAAGGAGATTGTTCTGGATAAGCAAAAGCAATCTTTTATTTTTCCCGTAGCGGCACTTCCGGATCTGGTCAACGTTGATGCTGAAAAATATATTCTAGCTGAGAAATCAGAAGTTAAAACCTTGCAGCAATATGCATTTCAATACGAGCACGCTCCACTTTTTATGGATAGAATGGAGGCGGTAATTATGCTCCTGCAGAAAAAAGATGAAAGCCTTTCAAAAAGGATATTGATTGCAGCATTTAAAGATAAAAACTGGGTAATTCGTAATACCTCTTTATTAGTATTGGAATACCTTTCAAACGAAGAAAGGATCTCTGTTTATCAAAAAATAAAGGAATTGGCTCTAAATGATGGCAATGCACAGGTAAGAACTTCAGCGGTTGAAATTCTTGGGAAACATTACCGATCAATGGATAATCGCACTATTTTCGCAATTACAGCCAGGGATAAATCGTTAGCTGTGAAAAAGGCTACTAATGAAGCAACCAAAAAATAAATCTAATCACTGATGCTAAAAACAGTGATTGGGTTCAAATATAATTTAAGCAGATTTTTCTGACCGAAAAGCAGAAAATATCATTTGAATCAGTGCAAGAACAGCAGCAAATAAAAAGGCAGAGAAAAATCCTTGTGTATTGAAATCAGCCATTAAGTGATCAACTAATAATACCATTAACACTGTAATAATAAATGACATTAATCCGAGCGTTAAAAAATTGATTGGGAAAGTCAAAATCCGAAGGATCATGCCGATTGTAGCATTGGCTAATGCTATGAGACTGCCCGCTACAATTGCAGTCCAGAAATTCGCTACCGTAACTCCTGGAAGTAGGTATGCAGCAATGGCAACTGCAGCTCCCATAAATAATATCTCAATGATTAGTCTCATAATTCATTATTATAAAATGTAATAAACAATGAAATTGAACAATCTGTTTTACATTTTCATATTTTTTTTTCTATTACTTAATTCCTGTAAACAACAAATACCAAAAGATAAGGTAAGCAGCGAACTAAAAATCGGTCTTTCTGATGATAGTACAGAAGTGATACTATCTAAAGTGCCATCGTATATGATTGAAGAATTGAGGACTGATTCATTGAAGAATCCTGAATGGATCAATTTTTTTGCTGTTTATAAAGATACCTCCGATCAGGAACTTAAAGATTTTCAATCCGCCTTGGAAGGAACTTATACTATCGCTGAAGATATGATTAAATTTAAGCCAGCTATAGAATTTAAATCTGGTGTCTCTTACTTTGCAAGGTGTTATACTAAAATTCTGCTCAGGAAGCCTGAAGATATAATTTCTACCAAAAAAATATTTACTACCGCCGACTTTATTGAATTTAAATTCAGTTCAGGTAAATAATATAAATGTATTGAAACCAGGTATTTGCAATGCCGGATTTTTTTTTATATTTGCATCGATCTGTGAAGAGCCCCGAAGTTATCGGGGCTCTTTTTTTACCTTCCCATTTTTTTAATGGGATCAAAAAGATCGATTATGAATATAGAGAAAAGGGTTGTTGAATTAGTTGAAGAGAAGATCGCTGATCGTCCAGATTTGTTTTTGGTTGATGTGCAGATGCATGGGAGCGGAATTTTGTCAATTTTAGTAGATGGCGATAAGGGCGTTGCAATTAGTGATTGTGTTGCAATTAGTCGCCATGTGGGTTTTCATCTTGAAGAGGAAAATACAATTGAACAGGCATATAGGCTTGAGGTTTCTTCTCCGGGTATAGATACCCCGCTAAAATCATTCAGACAATTTCAAAAAAATATCAACCGCTCCTTGAAAATCAAGTTGCTGGATGGTAATACGAAGGAAGGCAAATTGATTAATGTCGAAGAGTTGGGCATTACCATTCAAGAAAGTGTGAAACAAAAAGGGAAAAAAGTAGAAATGATAGAAAGCTTGATTCCATTTGAAAATATATCAGAAAGTATAGTTTTAGTGAGTTTTAAATAACGTCCTATATAAATTGGGACCAATTCAATAAAAAATGAGCAATATTAATTTAATCGATTCATTCCAGGAGTTTAAAGACTTTAAGAATATTGACCGTCCTACGGTTATTAGTGTTTTGGAAGAGGTTTTTCGCAGCATGTTGCGTAAAAGGTATGGTACCGACGAGAATTGCGATGTGATTGTCAACCCGGATAATGGTGATTTGGAGATCTGGCGTACCCGTACTGTTATGGAGGATGGATTTTCTGAAGATGATGATCTAGAAATTGAGCTGGCTGAAGTAAAAACTTTTGACGCTGATCTAGAAGTTGGTGATGATTTTATCGAACAGATCACACTTGAAAGTTTTGGCCGAAGAGCAATACTTGCCGCCCGTCAGACACTTGTTTCAAAAATTCTTGAACTTGAAAAAGACGAAATATTTAAAAAATATAAAGATCGTGTTGGCGAAATTGTTTCTGGTGAAGTTTATCAGGTTTGGAAAAAAGAAACACTGGTGCTCGATGATGAAGGCAATGAGCTTTTATTGCCTAAAACTGAGCAGATCCCTGCAGATTATTTCAAAAAAGGAGATTCTGTACGTGCAATAATCGAAAAGGTGGAAATGTTAAATGGCAACCCCAAGATTATTATTTCACGTACTGCACCAGAGTTTCTACAGCGTTTGTTCGAAATGGAAGTTCCTGAAATTTTTGATGGCCTGATAACTATTAAAAAGATTGTACGTGAGCCTGGTGAAAGAGCAAAAGTTGCGGTAGAATCTTATGATGACAGAATTGATCCTGTAGGAGCTTGTGTGGGCATGAAGGGGTCACGTATTCATGGTATTGTTCGTGAACTAAAGAATGAAAATATTGATGTAATCAATTTTACAAACAATATTTCATTGTATATTCAAAGAGCTTTAAGTCCGGCTAAGATCACCAGTATCAAATTAGACGAAGAAGAAAAAAGAGCTGCAGTCTATTTGAAACCAGATCAGGTTTCACTGGCTATTGGCCGTGGTGGTCACAATATCAAGTTAGCAGGAAAGCTAACAGGATTCGAGATCGATGTATATCGTGAAGCACTTGAAGATGATGAGGATGTGGATATTGAGGAATTTTCAGATGAAATTGAAGGCTGGATCATTGATGAATTCAAGCGTGTTGGACTGGATACAGCAAAATCAATTCTGGCATTAAATGCAGATGAATTGGTAAAACGTACCGATCTGGAAGAAACAACAGTGAAGGATGTAATTGAGATTCTGAAGTCAGAATTCGAATAAGTTATTGGAGTTGGGATATTTGAAAAAATTTTTGGGCAGAGAAATTGCCCGATCCTAAAACATATAACATATAAAAAACGTACTTTTATACAAAAATAGCGAGGTTAAATAATAAATGTCAGAAGGTAAAAGCACAAATTTACTTAAAACTGCGAAGGAGCTGAATATTGGCTTGTCCACAGCGGTTGAGTTTTTAGGAAAAAAAGGTTTCAAAGTTGAAGCTAGGCCCAATACTAAACTCACCGATGAGATGTATGATGTTCTTCTTAAGGAGTATCAGGGTGATAAGATTGTAAAAGAGGAAGCCAAACAAATTGTGATAGGCAAGATTCGGCGCGATGATCTCCCTGTTTCCGCTGAGAAGTCAGAGCCACAGCATTCAAAGGAATTTGAACAGGAAGAAATTCTGATCAAGAATGTAAATCCTTTTACTACTCCTGCGGTTGAGAAACCAAAAGAGACTGTACTTGCTGAACCTACACCTGATGAAGGTTCTTTGCCTGGTGTAAAAGTGGTAGGTAAGATTGATTTAAATCAGCTTAACTCAAAAACCCGTCCTGAAAAGAAAAGTTCTGAGCCAGAAAAACCTACTCCAATAGCTGTTGTTAAACCTGAGCCAGTTGCTCCAGAACCAGTAATTGCTGAGCCGATTGCAGTAAAAGAACCAGTAGATGTACAGGCTAAAAAGCTTGAACAAGCACCTAGTGTAGATGAGGTTATAGAAACTCCAAAGGCTTCAAAGAAGCTTGAGCCAGAAGTGCTTGAAGCTCCAGTGGCCATTAGTCCCGAAGCAGCTCAGCCTGTGCAGGAAAAACAAGAAAATAAACCAAATACCCAGGAAGGAAATCCTAATGCACCAGTTATACGCGCTAAAGCAGATCGTTTATCTGGTCCCAATGTAATTGGACGTATTGAATTGCCAATAGCCCAGCCACGTCGTGGTCAGCCTGTTGCATCATCGTCTGCAGCAGCAGGTGCTGATCATAAGCGTAAGCGTAAGCGTAAAGACAATGCTCCTGGTCAGCAGCCGGGGCAAGCTCCTCAAGGACAAGCAGGAACTGCTCCACGTCCGGCACCTGGTGCTGGATATCAGGGAAGTCGTCCAGATTTTAGAGGAAGTAGACCAGCACCTGGTGCTGGTGGTACAGCTGCTCGTCCAGATTTTAGAAACAAACCGCGTACACCTGATGCTCCAAAGGCTGAACCTACGGATAAAGAAATTCAGGATCAGATCAAAGCAACACTTGCCCGCTTAAGTGGAGCAGGTAAATCAGGTAAATTTGCACAGCGTGCTAAACTACGTCGTCAGAAGCGTGATGATGTTGCTCAAACAGCTGAAGATGCTGCATTAGAACTTGAAGCACAATCCAAAACTATTAAGGTAACCGAATTTGTTACTGCAAATGAATTAGCACTCATGCTTGATGTTCCTGTAACTCAGGTTATTTCTACCTGTATGAGTTTGGGAATGTTTGTTTCCATCAACCAAAGGCTTGATGCTGAAACCTTGACCATTGTAGCTGATGAGTTTGGCTTTGAAGTAGAATTTGTAAAACCCGAAGATGAAGAAAGCGGATTATTCGGAGAAGAAGATAAGCCAGAAGATCTATTGCCAAGAGCCCCAATCGTAACGGTTATGGGTCATGTGGATCATGGTAAAACGTCCTTGCTTGACTTTGTTCGTAAAACTAATGTGATTGCCGGTGAAGCCGGAGGTATTACTCAGCATATTGGTGCTTATGAGGTTACCCTTGAAAACGAAAGAAAAATAACATTTTTAGATACTCCTGGTCACGAAGCCTTTACGGCCATGCGCGCAAGGGGAGCAAATGTCACTGATATTGCGATTATTGTAATTGCTGCTGATGATAGCGTGATGCCTCAAACGCGTGAAGCTATTAATCATGCGCAAGCTGCAAATGTGCCCATCGTATTTGCCTTTAGTAAGGTAGATAAGCCCGGTTCAAATGCTGATAAGATCCGTGAACAGCTTTCTACCATGAATATTCTGGTTGAAGACTGGGGTGGAAAATATCAAAGTCAGGAAATTTCAGGTAAAACGGGATTGGGGATCGACTTATTGCTTGAAAAAGTTTGTCTCGAGGCCGATATGCTTGAATTAACTGCCAATCCTAACAAACGTGCAGTTGGTACTGTTATCGAAGCTGCATTGGATAAAGGTCGGGGTATTGTAACTACGGTATTGATCCAGTCGGGAACACTTAAGGTTGGTGATGCCATACTTGCAGGTGGATATAGCGGAAAGGTTAAAGCTTTACATAATGAACGTGGCGTTAAACTAGACCATGCCGGACCATCAACTCCTGTACAGGTGCTTGGTATGCAGGGCGCACCTACATCAGGTGATAAATTCAACGTGATGGAAAGTGAAGTGGAAGCTCGCCAGGTTGCAAATAAGAGATTACAATTACAACGTGAGCAGGGATTACGTACTCAGAAACATATTACGCTTGATGAAATCGGACGTCGTTTGGCAATCGGTAACTTCAAAGAGTTGAATGTGATTGTTAAAGGTGACGTGGATGGTTCAATCGAAGCATTATCCGATTCATTACTGAAACTTTCTACTGAACAAATTCAGGTTAATATTATTCATAAATCAGTTGGTCAAATCTCTGAATCTGATGTATTGCTTGCTTCGGCTTCTGATGCGATCATCATCGGTTTCCAGGTTCGTCCTTCTGCAAGTGCACGTAAATTAGCCGAAGCCGAACAGATCGATATTCGTCTATATTCTATTATTTACGATGCTATCAATGAAGTTAAAGCTGCAATGGAAGGTATGCTTGACCCTGAATTTGAAGAGAAAATTACTTCAAACGTTGAAATACGTGAGGTGTTTAAAATCACTAAAGTGGGTACTATTGCAGGTTGTATGGTATTAGATGGAAAGATCACTAGAAATAGCAAGGTGCGTATTATTCGTGATGGTGTAGTTGTTTACACCGGAGAGTTAGCTTCATTGAAGCGCTTCAAGGATGATGTGAAAGAAGTTGCTACAGGATATGAGTGTGGTTTAAATATTCAGAATTTCAATAATATCGAGGTTGGTGATATTGTAGAATCATACGAACAGGTTGAAGTGAAAAGAAAACTATAGTTTTAAGAGATATAATTAAAAGCGATCTTTTGATCGCTTTTTTTGTTTCAATCATTTTTTTAAGAATCAATTTATTCTATCATTTGTGGGTTTAAGAAAAGAATTCAGAAGGCTTAAAAGAAGTATTATTACCAGGTTTTTTGCGGGCGATATCAAACTCGAATTAGGCCGTGTTGCTGATTTCAAGCATTTTACTGTGGGCTATGCGCATGTGTTTGATAAGCCCTTTAAATTTCACCACGGTCCAAGTTTTGCGGAGTCGTATATCGAAATTTTTGAAACAGAAATTTATCGTTTTAAACCTACTCCTGGTTCAGCAGTCATTCTTGATTGCGGAGCAAATATGGGGCTGAGTGTCTTGTATTTTTCTCTAAATTATCCAGATCATCAAATTATTGCATTTGAGCCGGATGCTGAAATATTTTCAATTTTGGAAGAAAATGTTAATACGTTTGGGTTAAAGAATGTTACACTTCATCAGAAGGCTGTATGGACTAAAACAGAAACACTAAGTTTCTATACCGATGGTGGAATGGGTGGGCGTATAGGCACTGAATATGCTCATCAGAAACCTAAAATTATAGAGGCAGTACCACTTTTGAACTTCCTGACCGATGAGGTTGATTTTCTGAAAATTGATATTGAAGGTGCCGAGGATACCGTATTGAAATATTGTGGCAAAAGTTTACAAAATGCCGATCATATCTTTTTTGAATATCATAATAATGTGAATTCAAAGCAAACGCTTCATGAGCTTCTTGCACTGGTTGAAAGTCTTGGATTCCATTATTACATAAAAGAATCGGCTACTAGAAAAAGACCTTTTGTAGATACAAGGTTGATATGTGAAAGCTTTGATATGGCGATCAATGTTTTTTGCTACAAAGAGCAGCATGTCTGAATTAGTCTGAAAAAATTCTCCTAATTTTTCCTCCCCATAGCTCTTTCAGACTAAAATTTAATTTACTGAATAAACTCTTTTTATTCATATTGAATAATACAGAACGGTTAGCATAGATTATTCGAGCCAGTCCGAAAGAAAAATAAACAGTCTTATTTTTCATGAATTCAGCATATAAATTTTGAATGAATCGAGGATCTTTATTTTTTGAATATTCTGCACAAGATTTCAACCATCGCATTTTTTTGTCATATTTCATTGACGCACTAAGCTGATTTCTGGTTGCATTATCTCGTTTTCGTTTTAAAATATTCGTATCTGTACTGTTATGTTGCCGGTATTTGACAAGGGGTTCATCAATGCAGTCAATACTACCCAGATTAGTGGCCACATATCCTATCCACCAGTCATGAAAATAAGCATTCGGAAAGGGCAATAATTCATCTCGCAGCTCCTTTTTCATGAATACGGAGTGTCCAGAAATACAATTAAAAAACAAAAATGATTCTGGCTGATCTCCACGGTATAAATTCATTATATCAGACATCCTTTTATTTAATAATTGGCCATTCTGGTCAACGAATTCAGAATCATGATAAATCATTAAATGATTACCAATTGCATTAACCTGTTTTTCAATCTTATGCAAATCCCAGATATCATCCTGATCGGATAAAGCAATGAACTCACCGTTGCAAAGTTTTAGTGCTTTTTCAAAATTTTTGATATACCCTAGATTTTCTGGATTGACAAAAACTTTGATGAATGGGTAATTAGCTTCATATTCTTTCAGAATGCTTAGGGTATTGTCTGATGAACAATCGTCAACCGCAATAAGTTCAATTGGGGAGTAGCTTTGATTAACAATTGATTCTAGTTGTTCTCGTAGATAAGCTTCGCCATTATATGTACATAAAGCTATCGAAACCAGTGCTTTATGATTCATTTTTAATCGTTGAATGTTTGCATTTCGATTAATTTTTTGTAAAGGCCATCAGCCTTGATTAGTTCGTTATGTGTCCCCTTTTCTTGAATTTTTCCTCCTTCAAGAACTATGATCTGGTCGGCCTCCTGAATCGTGCTTAGGCGATGCGCTATCACAATGGATGTACGATTTCTCATTAAATTCTTCAATGCATTCTGAACTAATTTTTCTGATTCGGTATCTAGAGCTGAAGTAGCTTCATCAAGCAAAAGAATCGGTGGATTAGCAAGCACTGCTCTGGCAATACAAATTCGTTGTTTTTGTCCGCCGGATAATTTCATCCCTCTATCACCAATATTAGTTTGATAAGCATCAGAGGTTTTAACGATGAACTCATGCGCATTTGCAATTTTAGCTGCTTCGATTACCTCCTCTTGTGTAAAAGATCTTCCAAATGCAATATTATTGTAAATGGTATCATTAAAAAGTATGGATTCCTGATTTACAATTCCCATTAGCGCTCTTACATCACGCATACTTATTTCTTTGATACTGATATCATCTAGGCAAATCTCACCTTCAGTAGGATCCATAAATCTTGGAAGGAGATCCATGAGAGTAGTTTTTCCTCCTCCCGAAGGCCCCACCAAAGCAACAGTACTACCTTTTAATATTTTAAAATTGATGTTTTTCAAAACCTCTTTTTCACCATAGGCAAATGATACATTCCTCAATTCGATACAATCAATGAATGAGTTTTTTGAAACAGGGTTTGGCTTATCAGTGATGCGTTCAGGGGCATCCAAAATCTGAAATACTCGCTCACCAGCCGAGATGCCTTGGGAGATATTCCCGAATGCTTCTGAGATAGCTTTTGCAGGATTGATAATCTGCGAAAAGATAATAATGTATCCTATAAATTCAGCTCCCCTCAAATCCGATCCCGCTTGCAGGATAAGAGTACCTCCATAATAAAGTAGTGCCGCGACGGTGATCACTCCCAACATTTCTGATACTGGGGCAGCCAGAAGTACCCGTCTTGCCAGTTTTCTATGGATCTTACTTGTCCACATATTTATGGCATTGAATTTTTCCTGGATATAATTTTCAGCATTAAACGATTTAATAATTTTAACCCCATTAAGTCCCTCATCAATACTAGACACTAATACCCCTAAAGAGTCTTGGGCTGCAGCTGCATGTTTCTTTAAACGTTTCATAATCAGCGAAATAAGCAGACCTGAGACAGGAATTAAGATGAGT
Source organism: Sphingobacteriaceae bacterium (assembly GCA_947479815.1). Lineage (GTDB taxonomy): Bacteria > Bacteroidota > Bacteroidia > Sphingobacteriales > Sphingobacteriaceae > Daejeonella. The sequence continues at coordinate 20,809 of CANKAT010000005.1, read as the reverse complement.
GCAAAAATTGTAAGTTTGGCCGAAATGGTAAAAAGCACCGCAAAATTTAGGATAATGGCTATAGGCTCACGCAGAATAACTTGTATGGAGCGGATGATAGAGTCTTGAATCGTGACAACATCGGTCATGAATCTAGAAATCAGATCTCCTTTGCGTTGGCTGCTAAAATACTGGATATCGATATCCGTGAGTTTTTTAAAAATACTGCTTCGAATTCGGGTTACAATCATTAACCTGAAATTTTCAATAACCCTAGCCGAAATATATTTAAATAGGTTACTCAAAATTACAGAAATGACTATGGCAAAACTGACCATTTTCAATGCTCCAACTTTGCCCGAACTGTCGATTACGCTTTGAAAATAGAAATAGAATAAGTCTTTAAAATAGCTCAGACTAAAATCGAATGTAGGTGCAACAGTTAGTTTTTGCGCTCCTATTTTACCAGATTGGTTGAATAATAGCTCAAATACAGGGATAAGTAGCGTGAAATTGAGCAGTCCAAAGATGACACCTAATACCGACGTAATAAAAAATGGAACGGCAAATCGCTGAACCGGTGATGCAAAAGAGAAAAGTCGGAAAAAGGTTTTCATAAATTAATTTGTGCTGTAAAGTTAATCATTTTGAAGCAGGACTAATTTCTACCCTGAATGATTGTTTGCCCCTCTAGCATCTTGTCCATTTTATTGATCACCTCATCAATGCTCGCTGAGTCTTGATGCTGGGTCATTAATTGGTGCATCTTTTTTCGTGAATGCGCCAGGTACTTTAAATTGCTTAAAAACATTCCGAAACTTTTATAGAAATAAAATTTTAATCCAAGCCACATGAAAAGAAGATCAACAAAGGTTATTTGCATCAACCAAAAAATCAATCTGGTTCTGCTTAAATGTATGGCATGTACATATAGTCTGTTTCGAAAAAATATGGCTTTAACCCAGTTTTGAGTACGATAATTTTTGGTGGTGGATGAATGATCGTGAATGCAATAAGATTTTGGGTCATAATAACATTTCCAGCCTAAGCGCCATGCCTTTAGCCCCAATTCAAAATCTTCACAATAAAAAGGCGAAAAGATTTCATCAAAACCTCCTATTTCTTTTAATTTTTTAGCGTCTATTAAAGCATTTGCGCCTGATAAATAAGCAGTTGGAGTAAGAAAGTTCTCATCCTCAACGTAAAAAAAATCATTGGCTTTGATTTTAAATCCGGAGTATCTTAAAAACCGTGCAGTATCCTGGGTTTCACCATTTTTGGCTCCAATAATTTTACTCATTACACCAAAAGTATCTGGAAGCTCAAAATATTGAAATTGAGTTTCAAAATAATTGGTATTGAGCTCAATGTCGGTGTTTAAAAGTAAAATTAAATCTTTTTCGGCTACCGCTATTCCTTTGTTGCAGGTGGCTGAAAAGCCCTGATTTTGGTCGCTAATAATCAAGCGTATAGTTGGATAGCTTTGTTTTAGAAAGTCCACAGAACTATCTGTTGAACAATCATCTATTACAATAATTTCAAAATCTGTGTTAGTACTCTTTAAGGCCTCTAAAACTGAAGGTAGATTTCGTTCCAACAGGTGTCTGCCATTATAATTTGGTATAACTACAGATATACTTTTTCTAGGAGTGGCCGTTCTTGTCATTAAACAATTTTATAGTTTTTATATTCTCCAATTCTCCATTGCCATACATCTTCTATTTTTTGTAATATTCGGCGTCTCAGGCTCATTTTCTTTTTCAGAAGTGTAGGGTCGGCCTGAAACTTCCAATTGCTAACTTCAATTCGCTTTTGCATAACAAGCGGGTGAGTATCTTCAAATCTGATCAGGCGATCAGCATTACCATAATCAAATTGGTGATTTTCAGGAAGATGTTCCTGAATCCAGGAGTCTTCATGATAAAATTTATTAAAATTACGAACCTTATTTCCCAAACCTGCAGGTGGCTGAACCCAGCCATAATGATAAATATAGGCATCTATGGGTTTAACCTTTATTTTCCTGTCATTTTTTCTAAAACCTTGAGCATCTCGGTAAGAATGAACCTCTGGATCAAATTTTAAAATTCTGATCTCGTTTCTATACCAACGTCTTGAAGAAGCTATGAAATCATAAGAGCCATAAAAATGCAGGTATTTAAATAAAAGACCTTCTACATTTTTATTCTCCAAATTTTCTTCCATTGCCTTTTTTATCACAGAAAGATAGTTTTCATGGACGCATTCATCCCCTTGGATATAAAAAGCCCAATCGGTATCCTTTGAAATAGCAGCATACGCTTTATCAGTTTCTTGGGCGAATGTTTTTCCACCTTCACGTATGCTTTCATCCCAAATGGTATGAATGATTTTTATTTTTGGAGAAGCGATACTTTCAATGAGTTCCTGAGTATTGTCTTCAGAGTTGCCAAGGGCTATTACAAACTCATCACATATCGGTAAAATAGAAAGAATCGCCTCTACAACAGGGTAGTCATTTTTTACGGCATTACGAATGAATGAAAAACCTGTAACTTTCATTTAATGAGATATGAGATATGAGATATGAGATTTTACAATTTAGATATGCAAAGTTAATAAAAACCGCAACTTCCATTTAAAAACACAAACTTTGTAATATGAAATAAAAACACCTTTTTTGTATCATGCAGTTACCCCTGATCAAAAATCCAATTCAGCTTGGAGACTTTAGAAAATTAGCTAGAGACTTGACTTTGGTTGAGAATGATTTGGCAGGTTCTGAAGATTTGCTGAAAGAGCTTGGGCCATCAGATACTCCTGTTATAGGTATTACCGGGCCTCCGGGAGCTGGGAAAAGTACACTGGTTAACGCCATGATCAACTACTTAAGTTCTCAAGGTAAAAGCATAGCAGTTCTCGCTATTGATCCTACATCACCATTTAATTTGGGTTCTTTACTTGGCGACCGTGTCCGGATGTCTGAACAATTTAATAAGCCTAACGTGTTTATTCGTTCTCTGGCAACCCGTGGATCATTAGGGGGCTTATCAGGAAAAACAATTGAGATGACGGATGTACTCAAATCATCTGGATTTGATTATATCCTGGTTGAAACGGTTGGTGTGGGGCAATCGGAAGTAGAGATTGCTGGCCTGGCAGACATTAGTGTGGTGGTATTGGTTCCAGAGTCTGGAGATGAAATTCAGAGCATGAAGTCGGGATTGATGGAAATTGCTGATGTATTTGTGGTGAATAAGTCGGATCGTGAGGGTGCTGAGGCTTTCGCAAATAATTTAAAGAAACTTGTACATCAACGAACTGAGATTATACCAGTTATTAATACCATTGCCGATAAGTCAGCAGGTGTTGATGAGCTAATGCAGGTTATCGAAGATCAGCCTTTTAAGAATAATGGCCGTCGTACTTTTCTACTTGCTGAAAAGGCTTGGAAGCTTATCCAGCATAAAAAAATGAAAAATATCAGCAGAATAAAGCTCCATGAAGAAATTGGTATTGCTTCAGTTGATCCATCATTTAATTTATACCGTTTCGTTGATAGAATCCTCGCTAGTATTAAGAATTCATAATTTCTTCAATTTCTTCTGCCTCAATTGGAATATCGGCCATCAGATCGATGTTTCCATCTTTAGTTAGTAGAATATCATTTTCCAGACGGATTCCCAATCCCTCATTCTGAATATAAATCCCTGGTTCACAAGTCAAAATATTGCCTTCTTCAAATGGCTTGTACCTACTTGCAAAATCATGTACATCCAATCCAAGGTGATGCGAGGTGCCATGCATAAAAAACTTTTTATAGAGCGGCATTTTGTGGTCTTGTTTTGCAACATCATGCTTGTCAAGCAAACCTAGTTTTATCAGTTCAGATTCAACCACTTTTCCAACTTCAGTATGATAATCATTCCAGATGGTTCCTGGCAAAAGCATTTTTCGGGCTTCTTTCATGATGTGAAGAACAGAATGATAAACATCTTTCTGTCTTTTAGTGAAACGGCCATTTACCGGAACTGAGCGACTGAGATCAGCATTGTAATTTCCATATTCAGCACCAAAGTCGAATAGTATCACCTCGCCATCCTTGCATATCTGGTTATTATCGTTATAATGAAGAATATTGGCATTTTTACCTGAGGCAATGATTGGATTATAGGCATGCCCGGTTGCACCCTGACGTATGAATTCATGGATTATTTCTGCTTCAATTTCATATTCTGCTATTCCAGGTTTAATAAACTTAAGTATGCGGTTAAAGGCATCCCTAGTAATGTTGCATGCCTTTTGCGTTAACTCAATTTCAATTTCAGATTTTACTGGCCTTAAGTCACGTAAAATTGGTGCAGCGCGTTCATAGCGATGTAAGGGATAGAAATTCTTTAACTTTTCAATGAAACGGATATCGCGGTAAGGTACCTGATGTGCGTACCTATCATTCTCGTTGGTGTTTAGAAAAATTATATCCGCATAATTAATAATGGAGGGTAATATATTCCAGAATTCATCTACCCAATAGATATTTTCTATTCCAGAAACCTTTTTTGCCTCCTGAATAGTCAGTTTATGGCCTTCCCAAACGGCGATATGTTCGCTTGTTTGTCTTAAAAATAGTACTTCTTTGTATTGTTTATTAGGGCAATCAGGAAATAAAATTAAAATACTTTGCTCCTGATCTATTCCGCTTAAATAAAAAAGGTCAGGATTTTGTTTGAATGTAAAAGATTGATCACCGCTTCTTGGAAATTCGTCATTAGATTGAAATATAGCTATAGAGCCATTGGGAAGCCTTTTTTTGAAATTTTCTCGGTTTAATTTGAATAGCTGATTATTTATGATTGGATATTTCATAATTGCAATAGTTAAATTTTGACCGGACTAAATTGGTTTATCCTATAAATTTGTTAAACAAAATGATTAAAACTGTATTTGATTATTTGCACAAGTCAAACTTATGACTATTTTTGTGTAAATTACACTGATAAAAAATGTTAACCTTTAAATTAACTATTATGAATTATTCTACAATTAAGAAAGCCTTTGTGTTTTCATTAGTAGCGATGCTGGCCCTCGTAGAGGTTTCTCTAGCACAAACCGCTACGAGCTCTTCGGCTAAAATATTTGGTGGAAGAGGGCAGTATAGAACCTGGAATATAGGCGTCAACGCTGGAGTATTAGAACCACTTGTTAAAATTGGTGGTACTAATGATTTTACTAACTGGAGCCCATCATTAGGTTATGGAGCAACATTAAGAAAGCAATTAGGCCATGCATTTGGTCTTGAGTTGGGATACGTAAGTGGAAAACTTACCTATGATAATGATGGTGCTACTATCAACTTAGGTTCTGGTCCACGTACAGACGGAGTTACTAAAATCAGTTCTGCTGTAAGTATTATGGCAGTTGCCAATGTAGCTACTGTTGATTTCCTTAAAAGAGAAAATGCAATAAACTTTATCGTTAAAGCTGGTTTTGGACAAGCTGCATATCACTGGCTTGAAATAAATCCTAATGCAACTCCTGCTAAAGGCACTTATGGTCCGAATAGTGACCGCAACAATATCAGAAACGAATACGTTCCAGTTGGTGTTGGTGTTAAATTCAAGGTTTCTGAACGTGTTAACTTTGATTTAGGTTACACAATGAATTTCCTTGATGCTGATGATCTTGATGGTACCAAAGGAAAAGGATTCACAAAAGATAAATGGTCATATAAATCAGCTGGTTTAGAATTCTCTTTAGGTTCTAAAGCTAAGCCAAACTTGGATTGGGTTAATCCTTTAGCTTTGATGTATGATGAATTGAGTGATGTTACATTACGTCAAGAAGTTGAAGCTTTAAAAGGTCGTGTTTCTGCACTAGAAGCTGCTGATTTGTTAAAAGATTCAGATGGTGACGGTGTTGCTGATAAATTAGACAAATGCCCTAACACTGAGGCTGGAATTAAAGTTGATGGTTCTGGTTGTCCTTTAGATGTTGATGCTGACGGTATTCCTGATTCAAAAGATGCATGTCCTACTGTTAAAGGTACTGCTGCTCTAAACGGATGTCCTGAGTTTGTAGGTGGTGCTGCGATTCCAATCCCTTTCGAATTTAATTCTTCAGTTTTGAAAACTTCTGCTTACCCTATTTTAGATAAATTATCATCTGAACTAAAAGCTAATTCTTCTACTATTGTTCAGTTAGATGGTCATGCTTCTGCAGAAGGAACTGACGAATACAACATGTCTTTATCTAGAGACAGAGCTAACTCGGTAAAAACTTACTTAGTTAATTCTGGAATTGCTGCAAGTAGAATTGCTACAACTGCATACGGTGAAAGCCGCCCGGTTGCTTCAAACTCTACTGAAGCAGGACGTACTCAAAATCGTCGTGTTGAATTCAAACAACAATAAACAATATTGTATATAAGCAAATTGTAAAAAAGAGTCCCGATTATTCGGGACTCTTTTTTTATTTAATAATTTTGGCATTATGTATTTTTTTAGAAAGAACGACCCTAGCCGACCAAAGAATTTTAATCTAAAGATCATGCACATCATAAATACCACGGCAATACTTGTATTCTTAGCTGGGATTATTTACAAGCTGCTTGAATGGTATGTCTTTTGATTTTTTTAAAACTCTTTTGATCATACTAAACTAGATTTATGAAATCCATCATCTTTACAGAAAAAGCACCGGCTCCCATTGGTCCGTATAGTCAGGCTGTGCAAACTGGAAATATGCTCTTTATTTCTGGGCAAATCCCAATTGACCCTGAAACTAATCAGCTGATAAGCGGTACTATCAAAGATGAAGCAGAACAGGTTATGCAAAATCTTGGCGCGCTATTACAGAAAGCTGGTTTCTCATTCGAGAATGTGGTTAAAACCACCATTTTTTTAAGTGAAATGAATCATTTTGGGGATGTTAATGAAGTTTATGGATCCTATTTTAAATCTGATTATCCAGCCAGAGAAACTGTAGCTGTGCTGGGTTTACCTAAAAATGTAAATGTTGAGATCTCTTTAATTGCTGTTAAAGCCTGAACTTGAAAGAAGGTATACTTAAATATTTTATTGCTGCATTTTCTGCGGTAGTAGTTTGGGGTTTTTTCTCAATCCCTCTACGAATGCTCCAGGATTATCCATCTGAACAAATTTTATATTATCGCATTTTTACTTCCCTGTTATTGACCTGGGTATATATTTTTCTTTTCAGAAAAAGCCAGATCAAATTAGATATTGAATACATTCAAAAGGAAGAGATTTATAGTGTTAGGAAGATCATTTGGCTTAGTCTGCTTGCCGGATTATTGATAACTGGAAATTGGTTCACTTACATTTACGTGGTCAATAATGTTAGTCTTAAATCTGCAGCATTTGCATACATGGTCTGCCCTTTGATTACGGCATTGGGCGGTTTTCTGATCCTGAAAGAGAAACTTTCTACATTGAAGCTGGTTGCTTTGGGATTTGCATCGGTAAGCATTGTAATCCTGGCTCAGGGTTCTTTGAGAGATGTATTATGGTCTGTACTGGTAGCTGCACTTTACAGTTTCTATCTGATTATACAAAGAGTAATGGTTCGAATCGATAAGTTTAATATGCTTGGCCTACATCTTCTTATTGCAGCACTATTGATGCTTCCTTTTTTCCTTTCTGATTTTGAATTTTTTCCCTCTGATCCTAATTTTTGGATAACTATCGTAGTAATTTCTGTTTTCTTTACCATTATTCCACTTTTTTTAAGCCTTTATGCTCTGATTGGTATGCCTTCATCCACCCTAGGAATTATCATATATATAAATCCTATTGTTGCTTTTGCAGTCGCATTTTTCTATTTTCACGAAGAAATCAGCAGGTATCAAGTATATTCATATCTGATCTTGTTGGCAGCGGTCATAGTCTTTAACTGGGCTACGATTAAAGAAATTTTATTTAAAACGCCGGCCAATAAAACGCCGGTCATTATCCCTTAAGCGGATTGGCAGAACAGATTTTAAAAACCCCTATTGAGTATTTAAAAGGAATAGGTTCGCAGCGTGCTGAGATCCTTAAGAAAGACCTTGAGATATTTACCTATGCTGATCTTCTGCAACATTATCCATTCCGATACATTGACCGTACCCGCTTCTATAAGATTAGAGAGCTTAATCCGGATCTGCCTGCTATACAGATTCTTGGGCGTATTGTTTCAAAAGAAATTATTGGTGATAAACATGTAAAAAGGCTTGTTGCCCATTTAAAGGACGATACTGGCAGTATGGAATTGGTATGGTTCCAAAGTATTCGCTGGATTGATAAGATCATTCAGCCGGGGGCAGTTTTTATTGTATTTGGGAAGCCGACACTTTTTAACGGACATTTTTCTATTTCTCACCCAGAGTTGGAGGTATATCTGCCAAATGCAGTAAGCCAGGGAAATTTAACGCTTCAGCCAGTATATAGTTCTACCGAGAAACTCAAGCAATTCAATCTGGATACTAAAGGAATTCAGCGTGCTCAAGCAACTCTTATCGATCAAGTGATTAGGCAGGTAGAAGAAACTCTTCCTGGATATATCATTGAAAAGCATGAACTAATTAATAGGCAAAAAGCGCTGTATACCATTCATTTTCCGGAGCATGTAGAAGCACTTAGAGAGGCTCAGAAACGACTTAAATTTGAAGAGCTTTTTTTTATCCAATTAAAGCTCCTCAGAAGTAAAGTATTACGGACACAAAAATTCAAAGGTTCAGTTTTTAATAATGTTGGCGATAATTTCAACACCTTTTATTCAGAAAAATTACCTTTTCAGCTAACTGTTGCCCAGAAGCGTGTTATCAAAGAAATTAGGCAGGATACTCAACGGGGCGTTCAAATGAACCGCTTACTTCAGGGAGATGTTGGTAGCGGTAAAACTGTGGTTGCCTTGATGATCATGCTACTGGCTATTGATAATGGATTTCAGGCTTGTATCATGGCTCCAACAGAAATTCTGGCTCAACAGCATTATTTTTCAATTAAAAGCCTTCTAGGAGACGATTTTGTGAGTGTTGAGCTACTTACGGGCTCTACTCCAAAAAAGGCTAGGAGGGTACTGCATGAGCGTCTAGAGAGCGGTCAATTGAATATACTAGTTGGTACTCATGCTTTGATTGAAGATGCGGTACAATTTCAGAACCTTGGGCTTGTGGTTATTGATGAACAACATCGTTTTGGAGTAGAGCAGCGGGCGCGTTTATGGAGAAAAAATGTTATTCCTCCGCATGTTTTAGTTATGACGGCAACCCCAATTCCACGTACACTGGCCATGACTCTTTACGGCGATCTGGATATTTCAGTGATCGATGAACTTCCTGCAGGAAGAAAACCCATAAAAACGGTTCACTTATATCATAGTCAGCGGTTAAGGATGTTTGGTTTCATGCGTGAAGAAATAGCTAAAGGCCGACAAGTTTATATTGTGTATCCTTTGATTAAGGAAAGTGAAAAACTTGATCTTTTATATCTTGAAGCTGGTATTGAAGCAATATCCATTGAGTTTCCTCTCCCTGAATATCGAATCAGTATTGTACATGGTAAATTGGCTGCAAAAGATAAGGCTGCTGAAATGCAGCGTTTTGTAAAGGGTGAAACCCAGATTATGGTAGCCACAACAGTGATTGAAGTAGGAGTTAACGTTCCAAATGCGAGCGTCATGATTATTGAAAACGCGGAGCGCTTTGGAATTTCACAATTACACCAGTTAAGAGGCAGAGTTGGTCGGGGAGCTGAGCAATCTTTTTGCATATTGATGTCGAGTATGAAGCTTAGCTCTGATGCAAAAATTCGTTTGGATACAATGGTTCGTACCAATGACGGATTCGAGATCGCTGAAATTGACCTTCAGCTTCGTGGACCCGGAAATATCGAAGGAACACAGCAGAGCGGCGTGCTTGATCTTAAATTAGCTGACCTTGCTATCGATCAGCAATTATTGGCGGAGGCCAGAAAAACTGTTATTCATATCCTTGAAGAGGATCCTGAATTAATGAATGAAGATAATCGTATTCTGAGACAGTATTTTGAAACAAAATCAGGTGGTATAAACTGGGATAAGATATCCTGAACAAATTATTTATTCAAAACAATCTAATTACAAAAATGAAATTCTACAAGATTATGTTACCCGCCCTATTTATTGGAGCGTCATTATTTGCTCAGAACCCTGATTCTGTTATGATCCGAAAAATTTATGATGAGGCATTGGCCAATGGGCATACTTATAAAAATTTGGAGTACCTCTGCAAAAAAATTGGACCCAGGCTAAGCGGCTCAGCGAATGCACAAAAATCTGTCGAATGGACTAAAAAGTTGATGGAGGACTATGGTTTTGATAGCGTTTACCTCCAGGAATTGATGGTACCTGTTTGGGAGCGTGGTGAAAAAGAAGTAGCTTATATAATTGAAGGTAAAACAAAAATACCTGTACCTATTGCAGCTCTTGGTGGCTCAATTGCTAGCGCGGCTCAAGGCATTACCGCCCCAATCTTAGAAGTACAAAATTTTGAAGAATTAAAAGCCTTAGGTGAGCAGGTAGTTAAAGGAAAGATCATATTTTTCAATCGTCCATTTGATCCTAAGCTATTTAATACATTCAGTGCATATGGTGGTGCTGTTGATCAGCGCGGTCAGGGGGCAATTGAGGCAGCAAAATTAGGAGCTGTAGGAGTGATTGTTCGGTCCATGTCTAGCATTGTTGATGATTTTCCTCATACAGGCGGAATGCGCTATCAGGAAGGTGTACTGAAAATTCCTGCAGCAGCCATCAGTACCAAGGCTGCCAACTTGCTTAGTCAGAAATTAAAACTTAGAAAATTACCAGCCATTCAGTTTTATTTTAAGCAAAATTGCCGCACCTTACCTGATGCGGTTTCCTATAATGTAATTGGTGAGATTCGCGGTACTGAAAAACCTGATGGAATCATTACTGTTGGGGGTCATCTTGATTCGTGGGATCTTGCTGAAGGAGCTCATGATGATGGAACAGGAGTAATGCAGTCTGTGGAGGTTTTAAGAATATTCAAATCGCTGAAAATTAAACCAAAGCATACGATTAGGGCAGTGATGTTCATGAATGAAGAAAATGGCTTACGCGGAGGAATGAAATATGCAGAGATAGCAAAGCAAAATAATGAGATGCATGTTGCTGCTGTGGAATCGGATGAAGGAGGATTTACTCCCCGCGGATTTAGCGTAGAAAATGCCCCTCAGGCTTTGAAACATTTTTCTAAATGGAAACCACTTCTTGCTCCATACCGTTTAAATGAATTAGATGCGGGGGGTAGTGGTGCCGATATTGGTCCCTTGAGAGTGATTCCCGGTGCAGTTCTCATTGGCTTTAGACCAGATTCACAGCGGTACTTTGATATTCATCATTCCAGTAATGATGTATTTGAAAATGTGAATAAACGTGAGCTGGAGCTTGGAGCAGCATCCATGGCTTCATTGATCTATCTCATTGATCAATATGGAACTAAATAGGTAGATTCAACAATTAACTCTATATCTCCGAATGGGTGATTTTAAGTCAGAAGCAGTTAAAACTGATCCGTATATAGCGATGCGCTTTCCGGAGTTCCGCTCGTACATCGTGATGCGGTTTCTGTTCACCTTTGCTTATCAGGTTCAGGCAGTTGTGATAGGCTGGCATATCTATCAGCTAACCAAAGATCCATTATCATTGGGTCTTATCGGTCTGGCTGAAGCTATTCCTTCCATAATGGTGACTCTCTATGGTGGATATATTGCCGATAAATCAGATAAGAAAAAACTTTTGATTTGGATCATTGGCTCTATGCTTTGTTGCTCGGCAGTACTTACTGTGGTAACTACTGATGATGTATTGAGATTGATTGGACAAACACCGGTGATCATTATCATTTATGTAATGATATTTTTTATTGGTATAACCCGTGGTTTTTATTCGCCAACAGCCTTTGCATTAATGGCACAGATTATTCCTAAAGAACATTATGCAAACTCGTCTACCTGGAACAGTGGTAGCTGGCAAATAGCCTCTATCATGGGCCCTGCTGTTGGAGGCCTGTTGTATGCTTTCAGCGGAATAACAGCCTGTTTTCTTGTGATCGTTACACTTCTTGCCCTTGCTCTTGGATGTATCTTATTTTTCGTTAAAAATTATCCCGCTTATTTTGTGCCTAAGGAAAACATCTTTAAAAGCTTGTCGGAGGGTATCCGATTTGTTTTTAAGAGCAGAATGATCCTAGGGGCATTAAGTCTTGACATGTTCTCGGTATTTTTTGGTGGTGCTGTAGCGCTGATGCCAATTTTTGCTCATGATATTTTGAAGGTAGGTGCTGAGGGGCTTGGCTTTATGCGTGCAGCTCCTGCCTTTGGGGCGGTGATCACCATGTTTATTTTGGCAAAATATCCACCAATGAATAAACCCTGGAGAAATCTATTGCTAGCGGTTGCAGGATTTGGAATTTCGATCATCTGCTTCGGACTTTCCCGAAATTTTTATCTCACGCTATTGTGTTTATTTTTTGAGGGGGCTTTTGATAGTGTCAGCGTGATTATTCGTTCTACCATTTTACAGATACTCACTCCAGAAGAGATGCGTGGAAGAGTATCGGCAGTGAATGGAATCTTTATCAATTCTTCTAATGAAATTGGAGCATTTGAGTCAGGAGCAACCGCAAGGCTGATGGGAACTATACCCTCGGTCATTTTTGGAGGAAGCATGACTATATTGATCGTTATTTTTACCTATTTCAAAACCAAAAGACTTGTTCCTTTAAGCTTAAAACAGATAAATAATCATTAAATCTGTTTGTTTCTTCCGCCTATAAGGTATATTATTGAACCCAGAAACGGTGCGATCAGGATGACGATCAGCCACAATAACTTTGTGTTTGTTGGCAGATTTCTTCTAAGAAGATCCATCAGGGTATACACAATCAGGACAAACCAAACGATACCCATAAGGAAGCGCAACAGGCCCCCGATAAACAGAATTATTGTTAATGTACTCATATTGCTTTTTGTTTACTGCCCCAGAAAAAATATACAAGGGCTCCCAAAAATGGGGCTACCAAAATAAACAGTATCCAGAGGAATTTATGTGTGGTGCTCAGATCTTTTGATCTCATGGTATCAAATATCGCAAAAGGTATGACCAGAAGAAGTGCAATGACTGCAAAAGCGATCATGATGGTTTCCCATAGCCCAATGTTAATATTTAGTAATATGCAAATCATCACAATTAAATTTAATTATAAATGTACACTTACAATGATATTTTCTCACCTATTTGCTGCCGCCACATGGCAAAATACAATCCTTTTTCGGCAAGTAATTCATCATGTTTACCTGCTTCGATAATTTTGCCTTTTTCAAGAACAAAGATCTTATCAGCATGCATAATAGTTGAAAGCCGGTGTGCAATCAGTATGGTTATATGATCACTAATTACAGAAACATCACGGATAGTTTCTGTAATCTCCTCTTCTGTTAATGAGTCAAGAGAAGAGGTTGCTTCATCAAATACCAAAATGTTAGGATTCCGAAGCAATGCTCTGGCTATAGATAGGCGTTGTTTTTCGCCACCTGATACTTTTACACCACCCTCACCAATGATCGTATCTAGACCCTTATCTGCGCGTGAAAGTAGATTCTGGCAGGCTGCTTTTTGTAAAACGAGCATACAATCTTCATCGCTTGCGTTTGGCCGTACAAATAGCAGATTTTCACGAATGCTTCCAGAAAATAACTGAGTATCCTGGGTAACAAATCCAATTTTTTCGCGTAGTTCGTTCAGGTCGATATGGGTAGATGGTACCTCATTGTAAAGTACCTGCCCGCTGTCTGGACTATAAAGACCAACAAGAAGTTTGACCAGGGTGGTTTTTCCCGATCCGGAAGGCCCAACAAATGCAATTGTTTGCCCTTTTTCAGTTTCAAAAGAGATATTTTCAAGTGCATTCCGGTTTGACGACTGATGTTTGAAGCTTACAGTATCAAATTTTAGTTTGGTAATTCGGCCTAAAATGGTGGGCTTTTCTGGTTTTTTTTCTTTCGGTGAACTTAATATTGCTTTGAAATTCTCTAGTGATACTTCGGTTTCACGATAGATATTGATAATATTTCCGAGCTCTTGTAGGGGCCCAAAAATAAAGAAGGAATAAATAAACAGAGAGAAAAATTCTCCTACGCTGATCCGCCCTGCAAATATCAGGTAAAGCATTAGCAGCAGAATCATGTTACGAAGCAGGTTAACTAAAGTGCCTTGTATGAAACTCAAACTTCGTACATATTTTACTTTTTTAAGTTCTAGTTTTAAGATCTTATCTGTTGTGTTGTTGAGCCGTTTTATTTCCTGACTGGATAGTCCCAGACTCTTTACTAGCTCAATGTTGCGTAGCGATTCGGTTGTTGAGCCAGCAAGTATTGTGGTTTCACTTACTATTGCTTTCTGAACTACCTTGATTTTTTTGCTTAAAACAGAACTAATTACCCCAAGAACAGGGATAACAGAGATGTAAACTACAGCGATTGACCAATGGATATTGATTGCATAAATAAATACAAAGGTTACACCAACTAATGATGTAAACACAATATTAATGAGTGCGGTTATCAGTTTTTCACTGTCAGTCCTTACTTTTTGTAAAATGCCCAAGGTTTCTCCGCTTCGCTGATCTTCAAATACTGAATAAGGTAATTCCAAAGAATGTGCCAGGCCGTCAGAATAGATTTTTGCTCCAAGGCGTTGTGTGATCACATTTACGTAGTAGTCTTGAAAATTTTTCGCGATTCGAGATACCATCGCAACACCCATTGCTGCTAGAATTAACAAACCTGCACCCTTAAAAAATTCTTCTGTTGTATATTCTTGGTAACGTGTTACATAGGTGTCTATGATTTTGCGAAAGATCCATGGATCAAGTAGAGAGAATACCTGGTTTACTGCAGCAAGAAGCAGTGCCAAGAAGATCAAGCTTTTATAATTCTTTAAATACTCTAATAATAGTTTCATGTTTTAATTTTTTCAGTAAAAAAAGAAAGGGAACAAGCTAAATTCCTATTCCCTTTCTTTTTTAAGTATATGAAGATTAGACTGTCATCACATCTTTCTCTTTGGCCTCCATCAGGCGGTCAATTCGAACGATACAGCTATCTGTTAATTTTTGAACTTCAGCTTCACCAGTTTTGATTTCATCGTCAGAAATACCTTCAGATTTTGAGCGCTTGATCTTTTCATTCGCATCTTTACGGATATTACGTACGGCGATTCGTCCTTTTTCTGCTTCCTCCTTAACTTTTTTTACCAAGTCTTTACGACGTTCTTCAGTAAGAGGCGGAACATTCAAACGAATCACTATCCCATCATTTTGTGGGTTGAGGCCTATATTTGCCTCCATAATGGCTCTTTCAATTGAAATTAGCATTGTTTTTTCCCAAGGCTGTACCACGAGTGTGCGGGCATCAGGAGTATTCACAGTTCCAATCTGATTCAGCGCTGTTGGTGTGCCGTAATAATCTACAAATATTCCGTCAAGCATTGTAGGCATTGCTTTTCCGGCACGAATCTTTATTAGTTCATTATCACAAAACTCAATGGCCTTTTCCATATGAGCTTTTGCATCATCCAGTTGTTTCTTAATTAGCTCGTTCATAATATATCTGTTCGATCTGTAAAATTAATTAAATTCCTGCTATTCTAAGGTATTTAAGCTTTACCCAATCCTTGATTTCTTATCCTTTTACTAAAGTACCGATTGGTTCACCATCTACCAGACGCATTAAATTACCTGGTTTATTCATATCAAATACAATGATTGGAAGGTTATTTTCCTGACACAGGGTGAATGCTGTCATATCCATAACATTTAGGTTCTTTTTGTAAACCTCGTCAAATGTTATTTCGTCGTATCTTGTTGCATTCGCATCTTTTAATGGGTCTGCGGTGTAAATTCCATCTACGCGCGTGCCTTTCATGACTACATCGGCATTGATCTCTACTGCTCTCAAAGAGGCAGCTGTATCGGTAGTAAAATATGGGTTACCTGTACCCGCACCGAAGATGACGATTCTGCCTTTTTCAAGATGTCGAACTGCTCGGCGGCGAATGAAGGGCTCACAGATTTGCTCCATTTTTATTGCAGTTAGTAAACGCGTTTTCACACCGGTTTTCTCTAGTGCATCCTGCAATGCCATACTATTGATTACCGTAGCTAGCATCCCCATATAATCTGCCTGTACACGATCCATACCTGCTTTTTCTGCACTTAATCCGCGGTAAATATTACCACCACCAATTACCAGTGCGATCTCTATTCCTTTAGCGTGAACGGCCTGAATATCTTTGGCATACTGTGCAACACGATCAATATCGATTCCGTACTGCTTTTCGCCCATTAATGCTTCGCCGCTTAATTTTAACAGGATACGTTTGAACTTCATGAGGAGATTTTTTTTTAAAGTTATTAAAATATTTTAGTTCAGTTTGCCTGAAATATAGGTGCTATGATGTTTAATATTTTTATCAAAAACAATAATGTCGGCTTTATAACCAGCTTTCAGCAATCCGCGAGTACTATCTTTTATTAATTGTGCCGGATAAGTGGAGCCCATTCTTAAGGCCTCATCCAATGAAATATTCACTTTTTCTATGCAGTTTTTTATGGCTTTCAGCATGGTAAGGCAAGATCCTGATAATGTTCCGTCTGGCATCGTATATCGGTCGGCGGTAAATTGATGTTGATAAGCACCTTCATTACTTTCAGTTACTGCATCTGTAATTAAAAATAATTTTGCACCCAATTCACGTTTAGCCAGTTCGATCATTGGAAAACTCACATGAACTCCATCGGCTACGATACTTGTAAATGGTTTCAATTTAAAAATTGCCGGGATAAGTCCTGGTTCACGATGATGAATGGGTGGCATGGCATTGTAAAGATGAGTAGCTGCCTGTACCGGATTATTTAAAAAGGATAGTGCTTCTTCATAACTGGCATTACTATGTCCTGCTGATATAATGATATTATTGGAGTAGAGGTAATCAATTAATTCCTGATCTTGGAGCTCTGGGGCGATGGTTATCATTTTTATTTCACCTTCTGCTCGTTCTACCCAGCTTTTTATCTCTGAAAGAGTTCCTTTTTTGATATATTTTTCTGGATGTGCACCTTTTCTTTTTTCGTTTAGGTAGGGGCCTTCCAGATGTAAGCCCAAAAAATTGCCCTTAGCTTTTTTGCGGTATGCCTTTGCGGCATCAATTGCTTTAATGACCACTTCATCGCTATTGGTTGCAGCTGTGGCAAAAAATCCAGTTGTGCCTTGATTCAGAAGGTCATTTTCTAATTGTTCCAAACCTTCTTCATCTGGCAAAGCGCCAAATAGTTTTCCTCCGCTACCATAAATCTGAAGATCTATTAAACCAGGAGCAATAAATAATCCGCGAAGATCAGTGATTTGGTAATCTGAAGGTATTTCTGATTGGTCAGTGATTGAGAATATCAGGCCGTCCTGAATAAGGATAGATTTATTCTCTAATTTTTCTTCCCCGGTAAAAATAATAGCATTTATTAGAGCAACTTTCATGGCGCAGGAATTTTCAGACAAAAAAAATCCTCTCCGTTTTGGAGAGGATTTAAAATATTAAGCTCCTAACTGAACCCGCTTGAATGCGGAAACGGTGAGGCCTTTTTCAACATCATTTAAAAACTGTGCAACAGTTTTAGAAGAGTCTTTAACAAACTCCTGATTTAGTAAAGTAGAATCTTTATAGAATTTATTAAGCTTACCTGCAGCAATCTTTTCAACCATTTCTTCAGGTTTGCCTTCTGCACGGATTACATCTTTAGCAATTTCAAGTTCTCTTTCGATAGTTTTTGAGTCAACATCGCCTTTATCGATAGCAACTGGGTTCATTGCAGCAATCTGCATCGCTACATCTTTACCAACTTCATCAGCGCTAGCAGGATTAGAGCTTAATGCTACTAATACGCCTAAACGATAATTTCCATGGATATAAGCGATAACTTTTTCACCTGTGACGTTCTCAAATTTAGAAACACCAACTTTTTCTCCAATCTTTCCAATTTGTGAAATGATGGTATCAGCTAACTTTTCGCCATTAAGCTCAAGTTCAAGCAGTTGTTCTAATGAAGTAGGATTTTTCTCAATTGCCAGGTCTGCAATGCTGTTTGCGAATGCAACGAAATCAGCATTTTTTGCAACGAAGTCGGTTTCGCAATTGAATTCAACAACCACACCGCGTTTTCCGTCGGCCGTTGTTTTTGCGATAACTACTCCTTCATTTGATTCACGATCTTGACGGCTTGCAGCAACTTTTGCACCTTTTTTACGAAGGTTATCAATTGCAGCTTCAAAATCACCGTTTGCTTCGGTCAATGCTTTTTTGCAATCCATCATACCGGCTCCGGTTTGCTGGCGTAATTTATTTACATCTGCGGCAGTAATTTGTACTGTAGACATGTTATTTTTCTTTTAATCCTTTGAATCCCCGCCTTGGGCGGGGATTTAAAGGGATATTATTAAAATTAATTTGATAGTTGATAAGGCAAAATCTGTTATCGATTGAGGATTTTATCCTTGTTCAATGTAGATGATGCCTTGGTAATTGCGATTAATTCAGCAATTATTCTTCGTCTTTTGCTTCTGGTTCAGCTACTACTGCAACACCTTCTGATCCTGTAGCCTTACGGGTACGTTTTCCTGGAGTAGCTGTTTCGTCTTTTGCTTCACCTTCAGTATCTGATTTTGCTTTCGCAACTGCAGCTTCTTTGTCAGCTTCTTCTTCTTTCTCGCGCTTGCGCTCGTCTAATCCTTCGTGGATTGCTTTCATGATAACATCTGTGATCAATGTGATTGATTTAGTTGCATCATCGTTTGCCGGGATAGGGAAGTCGATATTTGACGGATCAGAGTTAGTATCTACCATTGCAAAAGTAGGGATGTTTAATTTCATCGCTTCAGCCACAGAGATATGTTCTTTCTTTACGTCAATTA
Organism: Sphingobacteriaceae bacterium; assembly: GCA_947479815.1. GTDB lineage: Bacteria > Bacteroidota > Bacteroidia > Sphingobacteriales > Sphingobacteriaceae > Daejeonella. Next base: position 1,829 of record CANKAT010000005.1, on the reverse strand, counting down.
TGAATAATGCTGCAGGCAAACGGTTCAAATCAGCGATACCTCCAAGAAGTGCCTCTAATTTGATACGCTCACGCTGTATCATTAATTTTTCTTTCTTTGATAAAACATCAAAAGTTCCGTCTTTAGTCATCTTATCGATGTTTGACATCTTTTTGATCGATTTACGAACAGTAGCAAAATTAGTTAACATTCCACCTAACCAACGTTCAGTTACGTAAGGCATGTTTACAGAGCGAGCTTGCTCAGCAACAATATCTTTAGCTTGTTTCTTTGTAGAAACAAATAAGATTTTACGACCTGATTTTACGATCTGTTTGATCGCAGCAGCAGCTTCTTCTAATTTTGTTAGCGTTTTATTTAAGTCTATAATGTGGATGCCATTACGCTCCATGAAAATGTACGGTGCCATTTTCGGATCCCATTTGCGGGTAAGGTGACCAAAATGTACACCTGCATCCAATAAATCTTGATATGTTGTTCTTGCCATTGTCTGATCCTCCTGAGATTAACGTTTACTAAATTGAAATTTCTTACGGGCTTTCTTACGACCTGGTTTCTTACGCTCAACCATACGGTCATCGCGGGTCATAATACCTTTAGCTCTCAATGCAGGTTTTTTCTCTGGATCTAGCTCTACAATAGCCTTGGCAATTGCTAAACGAACGGCTTCAGCCTGTCCTTTAACACCACCGCCAGCAACGTTTACAATCACGTCGAATTTTCCTGTTGATTCAGAAACTTCGGTTGACTGCATTACGATATATTGTAATGGCAATGTTGGAAAATACTCCTTGTAATCTTTACCGTTTACGGTAACCTTGCCGCTTCCATCTGTTAGATAAATGCGTGCAACTGCTGTTTTTCTTCTTCCTGAAGTGTTTGTAGTTGACATTTCTCTTAATTACGGTTTAATGGTTTGAGGATTTTGTGCTGCATGCGGATGTTCAGTACCTGCATAAACAAACAGGTTTTTGTACAATGCACGGCCCAAACTGTTTTTAGGTAACATTCCACGTATAGCCTTCTCTACCACGCGGGTAGGATGCTTTGCCATTAACTCCTTTGGAGAAATGAATTTCTGACCGCCAGGATAACCTGTATAAGAAACATATTGCTTATTGGCAAATTTGTTTCCTGTCAGTTTTACTTTGTCTGCATTGATAACGATTACATTATCTCCGCAGTCTACGTGTGGGGTGAACGATGGCTTGTTTTTTCCTCTGATGATCATTGCGATCTTAGAAGACAAGCGCCCCAAAATCTCGCCCTGAGCGTCAACAACTACCCATTCTTTGTTGGCGGTCGCTTTATTGGCAGAGACAGTTTTGTAACTTAACGTATTCACTTGCTTTAATTTAAATTATGTATTATTTGTTAAATGCCCTAAAAATAGGGATTGCAAAGATACGAGAATTTGATTAATTGGCAAGGGGTATTTAGAATTTTTTTGATAGCGGGGAGAATAAAAATTGTGCTTCACCGAATTGCGCGGCATTGGACAGGGCGTTAGCTCTAATTTCATTTCAAAACAAAAATTATAGTCCTGTACGTAGCCGTTGGTGGATGAACGTTCATAACCCCCCACTAACGTTCACCTTAGTAGCCTGTCAGATTTTAACTAAAAAGAATAAATACCCATTGAAGCAGAATACCCGTGCGGTGGGACGAAAGAACGGCGGGCCAGGTGTTTTGCCCTGTGTCCGTAGGACTCCTTTGGAGCGGTGGAAGCATCGTTCTTTCTTGATTTTTTGGATACTTTTTCATCAAGAAAAAAGTATCAAATATTGATATAAAAATTATTCTAAAATAATTTTATGTTTCTTATGCTT
>CANKAT010000004.1 GCA_947479815.1 Sphingobacteriaceae bacterium | reverse complement strand
TAGTCCGGGAATTTGCGATATTTGGGTTCACGCTCCTATTGATACATCATGTTTAACTTTAACCGATGCGGAAGATTTGAAAGCTAAAGTTTATGGAGTCATATCTTCTCAGCTTAATGCCCATCAAAATAAATAGCAATTTTGATTTTAGAGCAGTTAATGCCTATTTAAATATAAATTATTAATGAAATTAAGTCCGGAAACTATCGATAAAATTGCCCATTTGGCTAGGCTAGAGGTGAATCAAGATGAAAAGCAGGGCCTTTTAGATGACATGAGTAAAATTCTTACTTTCATGGATAAACTAAATGAGGTGGATACGAGCGGAGTTGAGCCCCTGATCTATATGAATGATGAGATCAATGTTTTGCGTGAAGATGAAATAAATCAGGAGCTTAGTAGGGCTATAGCCTTGAAAAATGCGCCTAAAGAAGACGGAAAGTTCTTTAGGGTTGCCAAAGTAATTAATAAGCCCTAATTTATCAGATACTGTAACAATGTACCTATTCCGATAGTCCAAAAACAAAAACATGGCTCAAGATTCTCTTATCACTTTAACAGACATCGGTAGGAAATATGTAATTGGGGCTGAAACTATTCATGCCTTAAAATCTGTTTCATTAACTATAAATAAGGGTGAATTCGTAGCCCTTATGGGTCCGTCGGGCTCAGGAAAATCAACTCTAATGAATATTCTTGGTTGTTTGGATACACCAACTAAAGGAATTTATATATTAAATGGAAACCAGGTTAGTGAAATGACCGATAGTGAACTTGCTGAAATCAGAAATAAGGAAATTGGTTTTGTGTTTCAGACATTTAATTTATTGCCCCGATCATCATCACTTGAAAATGTAGCCCTTCCATTGGTTTACGCTGGAATTGGAAGAAGAGAACGAGATGATAGGGCTCAAAAAACTCTTGAAAGTGTTGGACTTGGGAATAGAGTGCACCACAAGCCGAATGAATTATCCGGAGGGCAGCGTCAGCGTGTTGCTGTGGCCAGAGCACTTGTCAATAATCCTTCTATCATTCTTGCAGATGAACCTACTGGTAATCTTGATACTAAAACTTCTGTTGAGATAATGGGATTATTGGAAGAAATCCATTCTAAAGGCAATACTATTATTCTGGTAACGCATGAAGAAGATATTGCTCAGCATGCGCACAGGATTGTTAGAATGCGTGACGGGCTAATTGAAAATGATTATTTGAATGAAAATGTGAAGACTGTTTCTCCCAGACTTGCCGATATGAAATCTAAGGAATCAGATTTCGAGAAAATTCAATAAATAAAAATCTGGCTATTTTCTATAAATTGGTTTGACTTGAAACTAATAGCGCAATTTTCTGCTAAACACTCCTTGCAAGTATGTTTTATGAATGTCAAAATAATGGGTTTAACCTGTTAACATTCATTACATTCTGCTGAATAATTCTTAATATCGCCCAAATTAAATGAGGTCTTGTTGAAAGCCTGAAATAATATGAATAGAAAGAAATGAAAATTTATACCAAAACCGGAGATGAGGGCTTAACCTCTTTAATAGGTGGAACACGGGTGCCAAAATATGATCTTCGAATTGAAAGTTATGGTACAGTTGATGAGCTGAATTCCTATATCGGTATGATTCGTGATCACGATATTGATACAGATCAAAAAGATACCTTGAAGGAAATACAGGATAGATTGTTTACTATCGGCGCAGCCTTAGCTTCAGACCCTGAGAAATCTAAAATGAAAATTCCGGATCTTCACCTTTCGGATATAACCTTTCTAGAAAATCAGATCGATGAGATGAATCTAGTACTTCCTGAGCTTAAACATTTTATTTTACCAGGTGGAAGTCCGGTAGTTTCATTTTGCCATGTTTCTAGGTGTGTTTGTAGAAGAGCAGAGCGAATTATCGTTCATCTGAAGGAGGAAAGTTTTGTGGATGAAAAGGTAATTGTTTACCTAAACAGGCTCAGCGATTATCTATTTGTGCTGGCTAGAAAATTGTGCTATGATAGTAACATACCTGAAAATCAGTGGTTTCCGCGAGTTTAATTTTATTAATAAAAATAATTGATATTGTTATTTAAATTATTATACTTTTGCAAAAAATAGTATAAACCAAATTCTAAGAAATATGTATTGGACATTAGAATTAGCGTCACACCTAGAAGACGCTCCATGGCCGGCAACAAAAGATGAACTAATTGATTATGCAATTCGTTCAGGTGCACCAGTGGAAGTTATAGAAAACCTGCAAGCATTGGAAGATGATGGCGAGCCTTATGAAAATATAGAAGAAATTTGGCCGGATTACCCTACCAAGGATGATTTCTTTTTTAACGAAGACGAATATTAAAAAAACACCCTGCTTATGCGGGGTTTTTTTTATGCTTTGTTTTTTGTTTGACTCAGATAGAATTCGGCAAGACTTAGGTCTTCAGGAAAAGTGATTTTGAGATTTTTACTTTCGCCTTCTATCAAATTTAAAGTAATGCCTGTTCGTTCTATAACTGATGCATCATCTGTAAATTCATTTCTATATTCCTGTTTATAGGCTGTATTAAGAAGCTCAAATTGAAAAGTTTGAGGAGTTTGAATCAGATAAATTTCATCTCTATTTAATGATAGACTTGAATTGCCTTTTTGTTGTCTGACTGAGTCTTTTGATTTAATAGCCACTATTGCATTGCCTGATTGTTCAGCTTCTCTGAACGAACGACAGATCAGTTCCTTGCTGGCTAGTGGCCTTACTGCATCATGTATTGCAATAACAGAGTTCTTCTCTATTGCCTTAATGCCATTTTTAACGGAGTGGAATCGTTGTAGCCCACCTTTTATAAGGGTATGTGGAATTAAAAAATTATATTTTTCGCAAAGCTGCTCCCAATAAGGGATGAAACCCACATTTAATACTACAATGATCTCTGGCTTGATCTCTGAGTAGTAGAATGCCTCAATAGTATGCATAAGAACAGGTTTGCCATTCAAAAGCATAAATTGTTTAGGTATATCAGATTGCATCCTGCTTCCGGAGCCACCACCTACTATGATTGCGTAATATTTCAAAACTAAAATATGAGATATTTTATTTCCCAGGTTGTAGCAGGCTAAAGAATAAACCCCTATTTTGCCCGAAAAAATTAGATGATTAGCATTGCATCTCCATAACTGTAAAAGCGATATTTTTCTTTTACAGCAACCTCGTATGCTTTCATAACATTTTCATAACCTCCAAATGCTGCTACCATCATCAAAAGCGTTGATTCAGGCGTATGAAAGTTAGTGATCATGCAATTGGCAATACTGAAATCATATGGAGGAAAGATGAACTTGCTGGTCCAGTCATTTGCAGCTTTCAATTCCTTTCCTGCAGAAACAGCAGATTCAATCGATCTCATAGAAGTTGTTCCTACTGCACAAACTCTGCGTTTTTCAAGAATAGCTTTATTTACAATATCCGCATCTTTTTGCTCTATTATATACTGTTCTGAATCCATTTTATGCTTGGTAAGGTCTTCAACTTCAACAGATCTGAATGTACCTAAACCAACATGTAATGTAATTTCAGCAAAATCAACACCCTTTAATTCAAGGCGTTTCATAAGCTCACGACTAAAGTGTAAGCCAGCAGTTGGAGCTGCTACTGCACCTTCATTTTTAGCGAAGATTGTTTGATATCTCTCCTTATCTTCAGCAGTTGCTTTGCGTTTAATATATTTTGGTAGCGGAGTTTCACCTAGTATCTCGATATTTCTACGGAATTCCTCATTCGTGCCATCGAAGAGGAAACGAATTGTTCTTCCACGTGAAGTAGTATTGTCTACAACTTCAGCAACTAATAGATCATCATCTCCAAAATATAGCTTATTGCCAACTCTAATCTTACGAGCAGGGTCAACAAGAACATCCCAAAGACGAAGTTCACGATTTAATTCACGAAGTAAAAACACTTCAATGGTTGCACCTGTCTTTTCCTTATTACCGTAAAGGCGAGCTGGAAAAACTTTGGTGTTGTTTAAAATCATCACATCTTTCTCTTCAAAATACCCTAAAACATCTTTGAATATTTTATGCTCAATAGCTCCGGTTTTCTTATCCAAAACCATTAATCGGGCTTCATCGCGATTTTCAACAGGGTTATGGGCTATTAAAGATTCAGGTAAATCAAATTTAAACTGAGATAATTTCATAATTATTTATAGTGGATTTCAGGGCGCAAATTTAACAAAATAAAACTATAAATGTTTATTCTTAAGCATAGAAATTTAAGAATGCTATATTTAAATTAATATTCATCTCATTACCTGTAACGTAATATACTAAATTTGGTCTAACGCGTATATGATATTTCTCAAACTTTTAAAAGAGAGTTTTTTGTTTGCTTTTGGAGCCCTAAGGCAAAATAAACTCAGAACAATATTGTCATTATTAGGGATAACGATCGGCATAATGACTATTGTTGGAGTTTTTTCGGCAGTAGACACCCTTCGTAATAACATTCAAAGCAGTGTTGAAAAATTAGGCAGTAATACTATATATATTCAAAAATGGCCATGGGTAGGTGGCCCAGATTTTCCATGGTGGAAATACATCAGTAGGCCGCAACCATCATTACGTGACTATGGAAAGCTTACAGAACGTCTTCAAACTGCTGAGGGTATTTCATTTCAGATTGGTGTAGGAAATCGTACCATCAAGTATAAAAATAATAGTATTGAAGGTGCAGAGATAAAAGCGGCTTCTCATGATTACTATAAAGTTTGGAAATTCGACTTTCAATCTGGACGTTATTTTACAGATAGTGAATCAAAAGGCGGTAGGCCTATTACAATTATTGGTTATTCAATTGCCGATGGTTTGTTCCCTAATGAAGATCCTATTGGTAAAGTCATTACCGTTTTAGGAAGGAGAGTCACCATTATTGGGGTATTTACTGAAGAAGGGGAAGATATGCTTGGCGTGTCTGCCGATAAAACCGTTTTAATACCGCTGAATTTTGCAAAGGGTGTAATTAAGGTTGAAGATGAACGCTATGGGCCCCAAATTACGATTAAGGGAAGAGAGAATATTTCAGTAAATGAACTTGAGAGTGAATTAAAAGGAACAATGCGTTCAATTCATCGGCTTGGTCCGCAAGATGACGATGATTTTTCTCTTAACAAAACAACTGTGCTTACCGCTCAATTGGATCAGCTATTTGGTATTATTGATATTGCAGGTGCAATTATTGGGGGCTTTTCAATTTTGGTTGGCGGGTTCGGTATCGCTAATATTATGTTTGTATCTGTAAAAGAACGTACCAATATTATCGGAATTCAAAAGTCTTTGGGCGCTAAGAATTATTTCATTTTGCTTCAATTTCTTATTGAATCAGTTCTGCTTTGTTTAATGGGAGGATTTATTGGTCTCCTCATTGTGTTTGCATTAGCATTTATTTCTAAAACATTCTTTGATCTCACAATTGTAGTAGACTTAAGCAAAGTAGTTCTTACTGTTATTCTGTCTACCGCTATCGGTCTCATTTCAGGATTTATTCCAGCATTTAATGCTTCCAGGTTAGATCCTGTTGAAGCGATAAGGAGTAAGTAGGTTATCAGTTATCTGTTATCAGTTGTCTGTTATCAGTTGTCTGTTGTCAGTTGGTTAGGTATTAGTTGGTTAGTTATTTTTGGTTAGTTAGAATGAATGCTGGGCATTTCAAGGCAAGAAGTCTGAGGTAAGAAGAGGAGGTATGAGGTACTTGTTTGAAATGAAGCAGAATCTCTCTCAATACTCAATACGCAATACTCAAAATTCGTTGTCTGAGGTAGGAGGTCAGAGGTAGGAGGTATGAAGTCTGAGGTCAGAAAAAAGCAGAAATTTTCGATTAGCACCACACAGTCTTTGCTCTTTATTCTTGGTTCTTGGTTCTTTGCTCTTTGTTCTTGGTTCTTGGTTCTTGATTCTTGGTTCTTGATTCTTGGTTCTTGATTCCAATTTAATGTACCAACCAACCAATTACAAATCATCAACCTCTATCAGTAATCGAGCTTTGTCAATTGGTACTACACCAACATGTTCGCAGACTAATCCTCCCGCTAGATTTGCAATTTCGGCAGTTTTAAATTCATTTAAACCTGCTGCCAAACATAGTGCTGCAGTAGCTATAACGGTGTCTCCAGCTCCAGAAACATCGGCTATATTGCGTTTATGTGCAGGGATATGTTTATTCCCGTTTGCCGAACTAACATAAACTCCATGTTCTGAAAGGGTTAGCATAACAGTCTTTGCCCCAAGTTGTTTCTTTAATTTTTCTACTGCCTGTTCAATCTGCTCTATATTCGAAGGATCAATTTCAATTTTAAGCCCTTCCCTTAATTCTTTTAGGTTTGGTTTGAAAAGCTGAACGCATTTATAGGCATGGAAATTTCTTTTTTTAGGGTCAACTACAGTGATAATACCCATCGTTTCGGCCAGTTTTACAGTTTTATCGATGAGCTCTTTTGTAATTAGCCCTTTATCATAATCTTCAAAGATAATTGCATCAATTCTGTGATCAGCAATGATTTGTTTAATCTTATTCAAAACGAGGAGGCTGTTAGAACTGGATAGATTACGTTCAGTTTCAGCATCAACCCGTGCTATTTGCTTATTATGAGCAATTATTCTGGTCTTTACAGTAGTTGGCCTTGTTTTTATTTTTATAAGCCCCTCATCAGAAAGCCCTTGAGCCTTTAATAATGAAAGAAAATTTTCGGCATCTGAATCATCGCCTATTACCGCGCAAATGTAAGGACATGCTCCAAGCGATTGAATGTTTAAAGCCACGTTTGCGGCTCCTCCTAAGCGATTTTCTTTTTTTGTTACTCTAACTACCGGAACGGGTGCTTCAGGAGAAATACGTTCTACTTTACCCCAGATATAGCTGTCAATCATTACATCCCCGATTATAAGAACATTCAATGAATTGAACTTTTCGAAGATGTTAGTCATTTAGCTTGGATCGGTTTAATAACCGGGTGTTTAGCCCGGTATTGAAGAAATTATTTATTTTAAAGCTCCTAAAGCCTCTTTGATACGCTTCATTGCTTCGATCAATTTCACATTAGCAGCTGCATAAGAGATTCGAATCGAATTTGGATCGCCAAATGAATCACCACTAACTGTTGCAACATGACCGGTATTTAACAAGTAAAGTGAAAGGTCTTCAGCATTTTTGATAAGCTCGCCTGCTGAAGTAGTTTTGCCAAAGAATGAACTCACTTCAGGAAAGAAATAAAATGCTCCACCAGGTAAATTAACTTTTAATCCCGGGATTTCTTTCAGTAAACCATAAACGAGGTCGCGACGTTCTTTGAACACTTTTTTCATTTCAAGTATGGTTGCTAATCCACCTTCGTATGCTGCTATTCCTGCCATTTGTGTAATTGAACAGGTACCCGAAGTGATTTGACTCTGAAGTTTATCACAGGCCGAAGCAATTGCTTTACTACTAGCAGAATAACCAATACGCCATCCAGTCATCGCATAAGCCTTCGATAGTCCGTTGATGATAATCACACGATCTTTTATTGAAGAAAATTGTGCAATAGATTCATGGTCGTTTAGGAAGTTGATATGCTCGTATATCTCATCAGAAATAATAAAGATATTTGGATACTTTTCAAAAACCTTCACAAGTGAAGCGAGTTCTTCACGGGTGTATACACTTCCTGTAGGGTTATTTGGAGATGAAAACATGAATAACTTAGTTTTCGGTGTAATCGCTGCTTCAAGCTCTTCTGCAGTAATTTTGAAATCGCTTTCTAAGGTAGCATGGATAAATACAGATTCTCCTTCAGCAAGTTTTACAAGTTCTGAGTAAGAAACCCAATATGGAGTTGGTATAATCACCTCTTCACCTGGATTCACAAGACAAAGTATGGCATTGGCCAGCGATTGTTTTGCACCTGTAGAAACAACGATTTGATCGAAATCATAATCGAGGTTGTTTTCGCGTTTAAGCTTTGCAGCAATTGCTTTACGAAGTTCTGGATATCCAGGAACTGGCGTATAATAAGAATAATTCTTGTCGATAGCCTGTTTGGCTGCTTCTTTAACAAAATCAGGTGTGAAAAAATCAGTTTCGCCTAAACTTAAGCTAATAACATCTACTCCTTTTGCTGCTAATTCCCGGCCCATTTTTGCCATTTTAATGGTGGCTGACTCGGATAGGTTTTCAATTCGGTTTGATAATGTGCTCATAATTAACGCAAATATAGAAACATGGCCTGCCAAAGCAAAAATTAAAGAGAATTCAACCTAAATTTTTATGATTTTTTGATGAATGCTCTTTTGTAATGTCTAAATTTGAGTCAAATACGTATCTGGTTTGCAAACTCAAAAAAAGGTTATTTTACTTTCACTTATCGTTGGCATCTTGCTGATGCTTGCCAAGTTTACAGCCTATTTGATCACTTCTTCCAATTCCATTTTAACAGATGCAGCTGAAAGTATTGTCAATATTCTGGCAAGTCTTTTTGCATTTTATAGTATTTATGTCGCTGCTCAGCCAAAAGATTTAAATCATCCATATGGTCATGGAAAAGTTGAATTTTTTTCTGTCTTTATCGAAGGTGCTCTCATTATTATTGCTGGAATTTTAATCAGTTTTAAATCTGTTTATAATTTATTCTATCCTCATGAAATCAGCGAACTCCTTATTGGAACACTAATTATTGGTATTTCAGGTTTGATCAATTATGCTTTAGGCTATTACCTGATTGATCAAAGCAAAAAGCATAACTCGCTAACATTAAATGCGGATGGTAAGCATCTTCAAACAGATGCTTATACCAGTGTGGGCTTGGTTATTGGACTTATGCTTATTTATTTTACCGGTTTAAATTACCTCGATAGTATTTTGTCGATATCCATTGGTGTTTTCATTATTTATAGTGGCTATAAATTGGTTCGAAAATCGGTTTCGGGATTAATGGATGAATCTGATTTCGACACAAGTGATGAAATCATTGCTATATTAAATATACATCGAAAAGATTCTTGGATTGATATGCATAATCTACGTACACAACGCTATGGGCCTGATATTCATATTGATTGTCATATTACTCTGCCTTATTATTTTGATTTGAATAAAGTACATGAAGAGGTTTCTGAAGTAGACAAGCTGGTTAATTTCAAGGCAAATTCTAGAACAGAATTTTTTATACATGCCGATCCATGTATGCCGGAATGCTGCCACTACTGCAGAATGCTTGAATGCAGTGTTAGATCGGAGCCTAAAAATATGGATATTGAGTGGACAATTGAAAATGTAACTAAAAATCAAAAACATTTTACGCGGGATGTATAAATTTAATTTACGTGTTTATGGCCTTCTGTTTAATGAACAGAATCAGATATTGATTAGTGATGAAGAGGAATACGGATTTCAGTTCAGTAAATTTCCTGGTGGCGGACTTGAATATGGAGAAGGTCTTATTGATGGTTTAAAAAGAGAGTTTATTGAGGAGTGCAATGCCGAAATTGAGGTTTTAGAGCATTTTTATACTACAGATTTTTTTATTCAGTCTGTATTTAATGATAGTCAGGTGATTAGTGTCTATTATCTGGTTAAGCCTGTTTCAGGTTTGGAATTAGATTTCAAAGAACTTCCTTTTGATTTTCAAACCACGGGTGATATCTTACAGGCCTTTCGTTGGAAAGGAATTCATGAGTTGTCTAATCATGAGCTTACCTTCCCTACAGATCAACAGGTTTTAAAATTGTTAAAAGAAAAATGGCCAATAAATCTTTAGCAGAGCGTGATCAGGATTTGATCTGGCACCCTTATACGCAAATGCAAAATGCGCCGGCACCAATTCCTATTATTAGGGGAGAAGGTATATTTCTGATTGCAGAAGATGGTAAAAAGTATATTGACGCGATATCTTCTTGGTGGGTGAATATTCATGGTCACGCTCATCCTTATATTGCTAAGAAAGTTTTTGAACAACTTAGCACTCTAGAGCATGTTATATTTGCTGGTTTCACACATCCAGGTGCAATTGAACTAGCTGAGCGATTGATCAGTATTTTGCCTGATAGTCAGCAAAAGGTATTTTACTCTGATAATGGATCAACTGCAGTAGAAGTTGCGTTAAAAATGTGCTTTCAGTACTGGAGTAACCAGGGTAAAGAAAAGACCAAAGTTCTAGCATTTAATAACTCGTATCATGGAGATACTTTCGGTGCGATGGCTGTTAGCGCCAGAAGTGCTTTTACAAGGCCTTTTGATAAATTATTATTCGAGGTCGAATTCTTAGACCTTCCTGATTTGAATAATTTGAATAAGCTTAAATCACAAATTTCAGCATCCGCTTCTGAAGTGTCTGCCTTTATTTTCGAACCGCTGGTTCAGGGTGCAGGTGGGATGCAGATGTATGAAGCTGAATACCTTGATGAATTAATAAAACATTGCAAAAATAACGGTATTCTTACTATTGCAGACGAAGTAATGACCGGATTTGGTCGTACTGGTAAATTGTTTGCTTCTGATCACTTATCTGAAAAGGCAGATTTGATGTGTTTTTCAAAGGGGCTTACCGGTGGTACAATGGCTTTAGGAGTTACAACCTGCACCTCAGTTATTTATGAAGCCTTTCTGTCTGACAATAAATTAAAGACCTTATTTCATGGTCATTCATTCACTGCAAATCCAATTGCATGTGCTGCTGCACTGGCCAGTATGGATATTCTGCTTGAGAGTGAAACACTGGCTAATATTCAACGAATTTCAGTAAGTCACCAGGTTTTCAATAAACGAATAAGAATGCATCCTAAAGTAAAATGCATCCGGCAAACTGGTACTATTCTGGCTTTGGAGTGGGCAACAATGGGTGAAACATCCTATTTTAACAATTTAAGAGATAACCTGTATAATTTCTTCCTGGAACATGGCATTATTCTGCGTCCTCTTGGAAATATTATTTACATAATGCCTCCATATTGTATTACAGATGAACAACTCGATTATATTTACAAAAAAATTGAAGAGGCGCTTGAGCGATTTTAAAAATGAATTTTAGTCAATTACTTTCAGAGATAGTTTCTGATCATGATAAACATGCACGCTGGTTAAATACCCTTTCCTTAATGGAAAACTCGGGAGCTCGGAAAATCTCTGCCAGCGAACATAAAAAAGATGTTACCCTTATTATTTTAAAACATGCTGCTGAAGAGCACAGGCATGCCTATTACCTTAAAAAGCAGATCTCTAAATTGAGTGCGGATGCATGTCCCACTTATGCTGATCACTATCTACTTGCAAGTTCGAGTAGCCGATATTATCTAAATATTTTGGATGTTTTTGTTTGCAAATATTTGAAAAGCATGCTTCATTTAAGTGGCAATGAACTTAAATTTGCAGCATATTTGCTGGTAACCTATGCAATTGAAGTGCGTGCTGATGAGCTGTATCCCTTATATCAGGAGGTTTTGGATCAGGCGGCTAGTAAAGTCAATGTGAAATCTATTATTCTTGAAGAAGAGGGTCATCTTGAGGAAATGCTTGTGCAACTAAAGAATTTCTCGCCTAACTGGCAGGAGCATGCCAACAAAGCAGTTGAATTTGAGACCAAATTATTTAATGATTGGATAAAATCCTTAGAAAAGGAGATCTGATCAATAATCTAGATATTGCTGAAATACTTCCTGCATATATGCCTTACCGTTTTTAAGCAATTCGTTGTCAACTTTAGCATTTGTAGAGTTCTTTCTGAGAATAATGTTTTTACCGACATTGTCGAAAGATATGATCTGATTTTCAGTAGCAAAACCGAAGCCATTATCCCAATTAAAAAAACTGAAACTTTGAGTGTCCGGATTCAGTAGATCTTTACTCCACTTATATCGAATAGGATCGATATTCAGCTGGTTTAAAACTGTAGCAACTAGGTCTGTTTGATTTCCTGTTTTACTAATTCTTGTTCCTCTAAATTCTGGCTTGATCATATCGCCAAAAAATAACAAAGGAATTCGATACCTTTTTGGATCATGCTCTGCCAAATTTGCTGGTAAACGGTGGCTATGGTCTGCAAGAATCACAAACAGTGTATTCTTATACCAAGGTTTTTTCTTGGCTTCTTTCAAATAGGCACCCAAACAAGAATCTGTATAAAAAGTTGTGCTTCTGAACTTATTTTCTACGTTATCACCCGGAAAATGGCTTCTAACTGGAAGTTCAAATGGCTCATGATTTGTTAAGGTCAGAATGGTAGAAAAGAAGGGTTGTTTTTCAGTATCCATGTCTTTTATTTGTTTACTAAATACCTTCTCATCATAGGTACCCCATTTCGAATTCATGTCTTTCGATTTAAATGAATGTTTGTCGACCAGAGTTTTGTATCCATGACTTAAAATATAGGATTTTATATTAAAGAACTCGCTTTCTCCACCATAGTAAAAAGATGTTGAATAGGAGTTCAATGCCAGTTCTTGTGCGATACCCGGAAGTTTTTCATGCTTGGCATTTTGCTTAATAATACTTCTAATAGCCTGCGCGGGGAATCCACTTATTGTTGCAATTACTCCTTTATCGGTGCGGCCTCCAGCAGCATAAACCTGTTCAAATAGAATACCTTCAGCTGCTAAATTATCTATGTTGGGAGTTATACCTTGTTCTCCGCCAAGACTACCTACGAGTTCTGCGGTAAAACTTTCAAGTACAATAAGTACAATATTTGGACGCTCAGATTTTAAAACCTGGACGTTTGCTTGAGAAGGTTTCCTGAATAATGAGGATACAATTTTTTTTGCCTCATCTTTTTCATAGTATTTATATGGATTCTTATTGTCAAATTCATTATTGATAACATCCTGAATAAGGTTCCATTCAGTATTAACTGAAGCATGGTTTAATATGATGTTGTTTGAAAAATAGGCCATGCTCTGGTTGATTGGAGTTAGCTGCCAACCCCCTCTAATTGCAAGAAATAATGTACTTAAAACTAAAAAACTGATTGTCAGTTTAATTCCCAATGATTTTGTACGATCGGCAATTTTATATAGAATGATTTTTGAACTGATATAAACAGAGCCTATCAGATAAGTAAATAAAATACAGAGCATTAGGATTATCGGAGAGGATGAAGTTGAGGCAATTACTTCTTTTGGAGAATTAATCGCTATGGTGACTGCCCTATAATTTATTTTCGAACCCCATTCTCTGTAGAGATTGAGATTACTAATTGCAATAATTGAAAATAGTACAACAAAGAAAAGTACATATGATTTTGCTATTATTTTGGATAGCTTAACAGAAGGTAGAAAAAGAAAAATGACATAAAAAATAGCAGGTATTGCAGAAATATAGGCTGCCATTGAGAAATCAAGTCTCAATGCACGCCAAAACGTACTGATTATTTCAGTAGTTTTTAGGTATGAAACTCTTTCTGAAAAATATATTAAAAATATAAGTCTTTCAAGAAAGAAGAAAACGATCCAGAACAGAAAAAATCGACCAAAAACAATAAAGCTTTTTAACATCAGTGCAAGTTATAAAAAACACTGTATGTTAAAAAGCTTTAATCTAATTGTTAATTTTATGTTATCTCCCTCCTTGCATTTGCATCAGCTGATCCATACTTATCTCTTCAAAATCTTTTGATGCAGAAAAAGAACCAGCTGGTACAGTACCGGCTTTAATTTCTTTTACAATAGCTTTTACACTTAAGCCATTCATGAACGATACGAATTCAACTGGGAAACCGAAGTTTTTGTCGAAGAAGCGGCTTAATGCATTTTGAGTCACTTCAACATCCTTTGTAAACCATGCTTCGAAATTCTGATTTGATTTCTTCTCATTAACTTCATGCTTTAATACCTTAAATCCGGCAATGGTTTTTGTCTCTGTGCTGGCTTTTAATGTAAATTCAGGCAAATTTGCCTGCATTTTCTCTTGGTCAGCAGGGCTTAACAAGACAGAAAACTTTTTACCCATCATGGGTATGTTTAATAAAAGACGTTCATATTCCTTACTGACATTCAGAATGTTTGTACTGCTGTACATTGCAGATTCAGTTTTTAAACTCGAAGAGTCTCCTTTAAAATAAACGGTTAACTCTTTTGGGAAACTACTGGCCATAGCCTGCATTTGTTCAGGTAATTTCCATTCAACGGTATAAATAATAATACCCTCAGTTATTTTACCTGTGTTTGCAGAATTGCTTGACTGGGCATAAATGCCTGTTGCTGAAAACAACAGTGCAATACTTAAAATGATTCTCTTCATATCCTAATAATTGGTCTTACAAATAGACGGATTATTCCGGATATTGTTACTGACGACCGTTTAATAATTTTATTTGAGCTTTTCTTGTAGAGAAAGTATTTTCATTCAAATGAAATGTATTTGCTTGATTTTTATTTTGTTCCAAACTGAATTAATTGCTCAGATAAGTCCGGGACCAAGGTCTTTATCGATGGGTTCGGCCGGAGTTGCTTTAAAGGATGTATGGTCACTACAGCATAATTCTGCGGGCATTGCTGAAATCCGAAGGCCAATATTTGCTTTAGGATACGAGCGCCATTTTTCTGACCAGGATTTAAGTACTCAAAAAGCTGTTTTTGTTATTCCGTTTAAACAGCATGTTTTTGGATTGAGCTTTCATCGGTATGGCTTTAGCGAATATTCAGAGCAAACGGCAGGAATTGCGTATTCAAGAAATTTTTCAGGCGCTCTGGCACTCTCCATTATGCTTAAGTATCATCAGCTAAGTATTTACAAATATGGTTCATCAAGCGCTGTAAGTGTGGATGCTGGTTTACAATATCGAATCAGCGACAGATTTTGGATCGGAACTCATATTTCAAATCCATCAAATAGTAGGTTTCAAGATCTTTTAGGATCAACTATTCCTTCAAGTCTTTCTTTCGGTGTTTCTTTTGAATTTAGCGATAAGGTATTAGTAATCAGTGATATTTATATGGTTTTAAATGCGGGGATTGACACAAAACTAGGCCTTGAATATCGATTGATCAAGTGGTTTGCCTTGAGAGGAGGGATTTCTGCTAGCCCATTTAAGCAATATGCAGGCTTTGGTATTCAGCATCATCGATTTACCTTAGATGTAGCAAGCTCTTCACATCCAAATCTTGGCTATTCACCTAATCTGGCGTTTAGTTATGAATTTTAATGGTAAATACTTCGGGTTTATTCTTTTTCTATTGAGTATAATGCCTCATATTGTATGCGCTCAAGACGATGATTCTGATATTATTGAAAAGATTCTGGATATTCTTTCGCCTGACCTAGGCGATGAGCAGGATTATTCAGATATAGCCGAGCGGTTAAATTATTATAGAAAACATCCAATTGACCTTAATAATGCGACCAAAGACCAGTTGCAAGAGCTGATTTTTCTGAGCCCAATTCAAATCAATGAAATTCTTAGTCACAGTCTTGAAAATGGTCCTTTTATTAATGTTTATGAACTTCAAAGTATCAGGAGCCTCGACATTGAGTCTGTAAACTTGCTCATAAATTTTGTCAAGGTAACATTGCCTACTTCATTTCAAGATTTGACGTTCAAAAAGCTTGTTCAGAAAGCTGACCATGACATAATGGTTAGAATAGGAAAAATACTTGAAAGACAGGCTGGGTTTTCAACACTAGCAAACTCAAAGGAGGCAAACTATCAGGGTTCTGCATGGAGAGTTCTAACTCGTTACCGATATAATTTTTCGAATTCTTTGGCCGCATCACTTAATATGGAAAAAGATGCCGGCGAGCAATTTTTTGATAGCAGTAAAAACAAAGGGTTTGATTTTTATTCAGGAAATATATCAATTCGAGGAAGTGGTGTAGTTAAGAAATTGCTTATTGGTGATTATGCTCTGCAATTTGGCCAGGGTTTAGTGATGTGGTCGGGCTCAGGTTTTGGTAAGGGTTCCGGGATAAGTACCATTGCCAAACAGGATTTTGGTTTAAAGCCCTACAGTTCGGTTAATGAGTCTATGTTTTTAAGAGGTGCTTCGGGTACGTTTAAGTTTAGAAAACTTTTTTTTACTCCTTTTTTTTCAAAGAAAAATCTGGATGCCAGTACGACGGATCAGGGTAAAGAAATTAGTACGATAAGTTTCAGTGGCCTTCACCGTACAAAAAGTGAAATTGAAAATAAATCTCGGCTGTCATCCACAATTTATGGAGCTCATATTCAATTTAATAGCAAACGTTTAAATATTGGATTCACTTCTTATCAAACCCAATTCAGCCTTCCTTTTAGTATTGGAAAATCACTTTATGAACAATACGATTTTAGAGGAAACTTGCTAACTAATCTGGGGATAAATTATGATTATAATTATAAGAATACCTATTTTTTTGGGGAGATGGCACACAGCAAAAATGGGGGATCTGCATTTATTAATGGAATCATGAGTAGCCTATCTCCCAGAGTTTCGCTGGTACTTATGCACCGCAGGTATGCTAAGAATTATCATTCATTTTTTAATCAGTCAGTTTCTGAAGCTTCAAATCCAGTTAATGAAAGTGGATTTTATTCTGCCTTGTCACTCAAGTTTGATTCTAAATGGGATTTATTTACCTATTCCGACTTTTTCAGGTTTCCATGGTTGAAATTCAGGGTTAATGCTCCTTCATCCGGCTACGAAATATTTGCTCAGATAAACTACAAAATGAATAAGAAACTGAACTTAAATACTCGCTTTAAGCAACAGGTTAGGGAAGAAAACTCGGAGGGCATCATTACCCATTCTGGTTTGGAAACTGTGGATAAGCAAAATTATCGTATTGAGATTAGTTATGGCATTAATGATCGATTCAGCTTTAGAAACCGTGTTGAAATGGTACGTTATCAAAAGGGAAACTCAAAATTTGAACTTGGATTTTTGAATTATCAGGATATTATTTACAAGCCAATGAGCTCAAGGCTTTCAGGTAATGTACGGTTTGGGATTTTTGATACTGAAAGTTTTAATTCAAGGATATATGCCTATGAAAATGATGTTTTGTACGCTTATTCGGTTCCTGCTTATCAAGGCAAGGGTGTCCGTTTTTATGTCAATGCTCGGTATACCTTAATTAGGGGTTTTGATCTATGGCTAAGATATTCATTAACAAGCTATTATGATCAAATAACAGTGGGTAGTGGGGGCGATCAAATCAATGGAAATAAAAGGTCGGATATAAGAATGCAAATACGCTATCAATTTTAAGAATGTTCTTTAAAGGAGAGGTGCCGTTTGTTCGATTATTATTTCCACTGATCATCGGAATTTTAGTTGCATATACTTTTGCTGATCCTTTGATTTATTCATGGGGATTTGGTCTGATAAATTTGCTTTTTGGATCCTTTTTGATAGGATTATTGGCTTACAAAAAATATAAATTGTTTAGATGGGGATGGCTTTTTGGTTTACTTATTCATTTTTACCTTATACTATTAGCCTATGAACTTACCGTTCATTTCTCTGGCAGGTTTGATCCTAGCCATTTTAGTGCAATTAAATCTGAAACTCTTTTTGTTAAAATAATTAATGAACCAAAATTATCGACAGGAATTGTTCGCTTTGAGGCTGAAGTTATCGCCGTATTTTCTAAAAAACGTATCCAGAATACTAATGGAAAGCTATTAATTGCCATGAAGCTTGATCCTTTGAATGCAATTGATGTTAATTATGGAGATATATTTCTAATACCAGCAAATTATCAAGAAATAGAACCATCGTATAATCCTGGAGAATTTGATTTCAAATCCTATTTAAAGGACAAGCAAATCTATTTTCAGATTTTTCTTCAAGCAGATGATCTTAAACGTGTTTCCCAAAATACTGGCAATCCATTCATCTCATTTGCACTCAAATTAAGGAAAGATCTGGTCAAAAAATTCAACGGGTATATACCTGATCAGGAGGCCTCTTCAATGGCAGCAACCCTGATTCTAGGCTACCGCGCTGATCTTAATAAAGATCTTATTGAGGCGTATTCAAAAACCGGTACAATGCATGTACTTTCTGTATCAGGAATGCATGTTGGAATTGTATTTCTTGTTTTATCTTTTTTGCTTAAACCGATGAGCAGAAGCAAAAAATTAATTTTGCTAAGAGCCATTATCATTATTGCAGTAATCTGGTTTTACTCCCTACTTACCGGATTTTCACCATCTGTCTGCAGATCTGCACTCATGTTAAGTTTTGTGGTGTTGGGAAAGGCGATGAATAAAAATCAGAACACCTACAATTTAATTGCTATCTCTGCTTTTTTATTGCTTTTGTATGATCCATATTACTTGTTTGACGTCGGTTTTCAGCTGTCCTATCTGGCTGTAATTGGGTTGGTATATTTCCATCCAATAATTTTTAATGTACTTTATATTAAAAATAAATTATTGGAACATATTTGGAGCTATTGCGCTTTATCAATTGCAGCACAATTAGCCACCTTTCCACTTAGTGTGTATTATTTTCATCAATTCCCTGTTTATTTTCTGTTAAGCAATTTGCTCATTGTGTTGCCAGTTGCCTTAATCATGTATGCAGGAATTGCTTTCTTAATTATCCCATACCCCTTAATTATACAGCCTCTTGGCAAATTTCTAAACTGGCTGATCAATTTTACAAATGAAATTTTATACAAAATTGAACAACTGCCATTTTCAGCTATGGAAGGCATTTGGGTCAGCACTTTTGAGTACATGCTGATGAGTTCATTGGTTATTTTATTCGTATTCTGGCAATTATTTAGAAATAAGGTCATCATCTGGCTATCAATCTCTAGTGGTCTTATACTTGCTTTCAGTTTGTCTATGAAATCAATTGAGAATTTTAATAAGCATGAATTGATCTTTTATAGTCTTCGTAAGAATACAGCAATAGCTTATTTATTTAATGGGAAAAGTATTGTTATTACTGATTTAAAGCCGTCTGATAAACTTTATACGTATTCAATAAAGCCTTCAATTTTAATGTGCGGTATTGAAGAAAATTTTATTAATGATCCTGAGCAACAATTTTCAGGAACTACCTACTGGTCAGATTCTGATTTTATGCAATTCGGCAATTTTAGGATACTGAGGTGGAACAATGACCTTAATAAGTTTAATGTCAACAAGAAAATAACTGTTGATTTGCTGCTTTTAAGTAAAGGCTCGACACAGAGATTGCGCTTTATTAGTGAAATGGTAGATTTTAAATCTGTTATTATAGATTCATCTAATCCGGAGTATCAAATAGAGGCCTGGCTAAGGGAAGCCAAGAGGTTAAAAATTAGTTGTATTTCACTAAAGAAATTTCCGGCATATATTGTCAAGCTAGAATAATTCTGTTTTAACTAAAACTAATTGTACAGCAGGGGCTTAGTCGTATAATTAAAGCTTTTCCTTTACTTCGAGGAGAAAATGTTTTAGTCGTTCTAATGAGTCAATTACTTTTTGATTCTCTTTTACTTCGTCTTTATTACTGCGAAGATGATCTTTTGCACCTTGAAGGGTATATCCTTTATCCTTTACAAGACTAAAGATGATCTTTAAATTCTCAACGTCGTCTGGACTGAACAGGCGGTTGCCCTTTTTATTTTTCTTGGGTTGAAGAATTTCAAATTCCCGCTCATAATAACGGATCTGAGACGCGTTCACATCAAACATTTGGGTTACTTCACCCATAGTGTAATACAACTTTGTGATTTCTCGATCTTTGTATGGCATAGCCTTGTTTTTCTTTGTAAAAATAATACTATTTGACCATTTAACAACAGAAGTATACTGCCAAAACCTTTTTTCTGCCTTGAAACATGAAAAAATTAACCATTTTGCTAAAATTAGCCATGTTTAATGATTATGAATTTTGTATCCAAATATTCTTATATTCTCCACACACAAATCCGCATCAATATTTATATTTGCAGAATAGCTAATCAAGGATGACTACCAAAGAAATAAGACAGAGTTTTTTAGATTTTTTTGCCAATAAAGGACATCAGGTAGTTTCATCGGCACCTATTGTGGTGAAAGACGATCCAACATTGATGTTTACCAATGCAGGTATGAATCAGTTTAAAGATCTTTTTCTGGGTGAAGCTGCAATTAAGTATTCGAGGGTTGCAGATACACAGCGTTGTTTACGTGTATCTGGCAAGCATAATGATCTTGAAGAAGTTGGAATTGATACGTATCATCATACCATGTTTGAGATGCTTGGTAATTGGAGTTTCGGCGATTATTTTAAAAAAGAAGCCATTGCTTGGAGCTGGGAACTTCTGACTGAAGTTTATAAAATTCCCAAAGACCAGTTATATGTAAGTGTATTTCAAGGTGATGAAAAGGAGGGCCTCCCAAAAGATCAGGAAGCCTTTGAAATTTGGAAGAACTATATTTCTGAGGATCGAATTCTTCTTGGCAATAAAAAAGACAATTTCTGGGAAATGGGTGAAATTGGCCCCTGCGGACCATGTTCTGAAATCCATGTAGATATGCGGTCAGAAGCTGAACGCAAAAAAGTAAATGGAAGTACACTAGTTAATCAGGATGATCCACAAGTGATTGAGGTCTGGAATAATGTATTTATGCAATATAACAGACTCAAAAATGGTTCACTTGAAAAGCTTCCAAATCAGCATGTTGATACAGGTATGGGATTGGAGCGTTTAGTTCGGGTAATTCAAAATAAAACATCAAATTATGATACGGATGTTTTTCAACCATTGATTCAATATATTTCAGAACAATCGAGCACTCCATACCATGGAAATTCAATTCCTGGTGAAGAGGGCTGGGGTTCTGCCGTTGCCATGCGAGTAATGTCTGATCATATTCGTGCCATTTGTTTTTGTATTGCCGATGGAACACTTCCTTCAAATAATAAGGCCGGTTATGTAGTTCGACGAATTCTCAGAAGAGCAGTGAGGTATGCCTATACGTTTCTTAATCTAAAGGAGCCATTTTTAAATAAACTAGTTCCAATACTTGCAGATCAGTTCGATGGCGTGTTTTCTGAACTTAAAAAACAACAGGATTTTGTTCAAAAGGTTGTTCTTGAAGAGGAAATGTCTTTTTTAAGAACCTTAGCTACAGGAATTCAACGTTTTGAACGGTTTGAAACAACAGACAAACTAATCAAGGGCGACTTTGCTTTTGAGTTATATGATACTTTCGGGTTTCCAATTGATTTGACCGAGCTTATGGCAAGGGAAAAAGGTTGGAATGTTGATATGGAGGGATTTGAATCTGAACTTCAGCAGCAAAAACAGCGTTCACGTGCGGCTACAGCAATTGATGCTGGCGATTGGGTAATCACCACTGAAGGAGATGAGATTGAATTTGTTGGATACGATTACCTGGAAAGTGAATGTAAGATCCTTAGATATCGCAAGGTAACTGCAAAAGGAAAGGATCAGTTTCAGGTAGTTTTGAACCGTACCCCATTTTATGCCGAGAGTGGCGGGCAAGCAGGTGATACCGGTAAGATTGAAGATCATACCGGCTTGATTGAATACCAGATAAGGGATACAAAAAAAGAAAACGGACTGATTATTCATTACTTGGATCAGATTCCGGATAATCCTTCAGGTACATTTAGAGCAATAGTAGATCCAATAAACAGGAAAGCAACAGCAAATAATCACTCGGCTACTCATTTGCTGCATGCAGCTTTAAAACAAGTTTTGGGTACGCATGTGAATCAGAAAGGCTCACTCGTAAATGGAGACTATCTTCGTTTTGACTTTTCTCATTTTTCAAAAGTTACAGATCAGGAGCTTGCAGAGATAGAAGCGATTGTTAATCGTAAGATCCGTGAAAATATTAATTTAAAGGAAGAAAGAAATGTTCCCTATCAGGATGCGATTAATTCTGGTGTTACTGCACTTTTTGGTGAAAAATATGGAGATTTTGTACGTATAATCACTTTTGATGATCATTTTTCAAAGGAATTATGTGGTGGAACCCATGTAAAAGCCAGTGGGCAGATTGGATATTTTAAAATAATTTCAGAAAGTGCAGTTGCTGCTGGCGTTAGAAGAATAGAAGCAATAACTGCCGAGGCTGCAGAAAAATTTATTAATGGGCAGAATGAACAGATTAAAGGGCTTAAGGACTTACTTAAAAACCCAAATGATATTTTAAAATCGGTTGAAAGCCTTTTGGAAGAGAATAATCGTTTAAAGAAGGAAATCGAAAAAACTGTTCTTGAGCGTTCAGCAGGTTTAAAACATGAGCTTGTGAAAGACGTATTAAACATAAACGGGGTTAATTTTCTTGCTAAACAGGTTGACTTGCCCAATACAGATGCGGTAAAAAGCCTGGCATATGCTGTGAAAGATCTTTTAGATAATCTTTTCCTTGTTTTAGCGTGCCAAATTGATGGAAAGCCAAGTTTGACTGTTATGGTTTCAGAAAATCTTGTCAAAGAAAAAGGTCTTAATGCAGGAACTATTGTTCGTGAACTTGCAAAAGAAATTCAGGGTGGAGGCGGAGGACAACCATTCTTTGCTACTGCAGGTGGAAAAGATAGTTCCGGAATGGCGAGCGCCTTAGATAAAGCAAAATTATTTCTTTAAATTATCGAGGTGATTATAAAATTTTAATGGCCATATTAAATTTATATTGATTAGTATATTTCTTAATTCATCTCTACTTTAGCCATTATAGCTATTTCATTGATTTTCTTTTTACCCTCTTGTAAATGTGAGCTGGATGATTTGTTTTTGAATGGGCTGTATTTTTGAATTTTAATTATTCAATAATAGGCTATTTGCCTCTATGCCCTTTAAACTGTCAAACTTTATTAAAGTACCAGTAATAAAAATTGCTAATAGGAGAGCATTGAATACTCATTTATAATCAATTGCTTATCTTTACAAAAGAATTATTTCAACTATTAAGCTTTAATGACAATAATCCTGGACAGTTTAATTGAAAAATACCAACTTGTAGTTGGACTAGAGGTACATGTTCAATTATCTACCTCAAGTAAGATTTTTTCTTCTGACTCTGCTGGTTTTGGAGGAGGGCCAAATGAGCATATTAGTCCGGTTAGCTTAGGTCTTCCTGGAACCTTGCCAAAACTTAATAAAAAAGTGGTGGAGTATGCCATTAAAATGGGGCTTGCAACTAATTGCCAGATTAATACCAGTACCCACTTTGATCGCAAGAATTATTTTTACGCAGACCTTCCAAAAGGTTTTCAAACTACTCAGGATAGCCAGCCCATATGTACCTCAGGATTTATTGATGTAAAAGCAGATGATCATACTACAAGAAGAATCAGAATTCATCGAATTCATATGGAAGATGATGCCGGTAAAAGTATGCATGATCAAGACGAAGTTGACTCATTGATTGATCTTAATCGTGCAGGAGTCCCACTTATAGAGATTGTTTCGGAACCTGATATTCGCTCTGCTCATGAAGCTGCAGCGTATTTAAATGAAATCCGTAAACTGGTAAGATATCTTGATATCTGTGATGGTAACATGGAAGAGGGTAGTATACGATGTGATGCGAATATTTCTGTGAGACTGAAAGATGCAACAGAATATGGTAATAGATGTGAAGTAAAAAACCTGAATTCAATCAAGAATCTGCAAAGAGCCATTGATCATGAATTTATCAGACAAGCACAGCTTCTGGAAAAAGGAGAATACATAGAACAAAATACGCTCAACTTTGATGCTGAAACTGGACATACGAGTCCGTTAAGAAGCAAAGAAACAGCCAATGATTATCGCTATTTCCCCGAACCAGATCTTCCACCACTTGTTATTGATGAAAAATACATCGCTGAGCTTAAAAAGTCATTGCCTGAACTTCCTGCAAAGAAGATAGAGCGATATATAGCTAAGCTAGGTCTGTCTGAATATGATGCAATATTGCTTTCATCTGAGAAAGAAATTGCAGCATATTTTGATGAGCTTATAATCTACAATAACCATTTTAAAGCAGCCGCAAATTGGGTGATAGGGCCATTAAGAACGCATCTTCATGATACCGGAACGCATACTAAGGATTTTAAAGTTCAACCTAAGGTTTTATCAGAATTAATTGAGCTAATTGATGCTGGAAAATTAAACTATTCTGTTGCAGCGAATCAGGTTTTTCCTGAACTGATCAAAAATCCATCGATATCTGCTGAGGATGCAGCAATTTCTCTGCAGGTTTTGATAGATACTGATGCTGATGATTTGAGTTTGCTTATTGAAGAAGTACTGAACAACTATCCCGATAAGGTGAAAGAATACCAAAATGGTAAAAAAGGCGTTTTAGGATTGTTTATGGGTGATCTTATGAAAAAAACAAAAGGTAAGATCAATCCTCAGATTGCCAGTAAGTTAGTAATAGAAAAATTAGAAAGTACATCGTGAAAAAAATAGTAATAATTGCCCTGCTTGGGATTTTTATTAGTTCTTGTAAAAACAATGAAGAACTGAGTATTTCAGGGAAAATTGAAAATGCAAAAGAAATTAAAAAGGTATTACTTTATGAAGCTGACCAATTGGTTGACTCCGCTTTTTTAAATGAAAGTAATGAGTTTAAATTTCGCAGGGTTACACCTGACCCCAATTTTTACACCCTTGTTATTGGTGAGAAAAATTTTCTTATTGTAGGCCAAAATGGTGATGCAGTGGAGTTTAAATCTGATTATTCAGATTCCACAAATACGTATGAAATAAAAGGTTCAGCCGATTCTGAAAAGATCCGTGACTTTAATAAGCTGAGTAATGAATATGGGAAAATATACAAGAAAATTCAGAGCGATTATGCAGCGCTTATAAACTCGAACCCTGCTGCAAAAGACTCAATATACAACGTTTTGATGCCTCAATTCCAGTCAAATATGGATAAATTTGCTGAAGAAGCGTTTGTGTTTGTTCAGGCCAATAAAGATAACCTGGCAGGATTTTATGCTGCAGGCACCATTGATCAAAATAAATATGAACAGCAATTGATCGTATATGCCGATGAGATTAAGTCTAAATTTCCTAAGAATGGTGCTGTACAATCATTTGTGACTAAAATGCAAGGCCTCAAGCCAGTTTCGATTGGTCAGTTTGCGCCCGATTTTAAGTTGCCTGATCAAACAGGGAAAGAGTTCAAGCTCTCTGATTTTAAAGGCAAATATATACTTCTTGATTTTTGGGCTTCTTGGTGTGCTCCCTGCCGTGATGAAAACCCCAATATTGTAAAGCAATATGAAAAGTTTAAAAACAAGAACTTTATGGTGCTTGGCGTTTCTTTAGATGATGACCGTGCTGCGTGGCTGAAGGCTATAAAAGATGATCAGTTGAATTGGCCGCATTTATCAGAATTAAAAAGATGGGATGGGAAAGTAACTTTACAGTACAAAGTTGAAGGAATACCGGCTTCATTTATACTTGATCCAGAAGGTAAGATTATTGCAAAGAACCTAAGAGGTGTTGAATTAGAGCAATTTTTAGGGAAGACATTAAAATAGCTGTTTTAATTGTAAATTCGGTAAAAGTTTACAATTTGTTAATAAAGGCTTAACGCAATGATGGAACTAAGAGGTTATTTTTACAAAAATTAATCTGATTTATGAGTACAACTAAGCATAAGATTCTGATTGTTGATGATGAACCTGATATACGGGAGCTTATTGAGTACAATTTAAAAAAGGAAGGCTATCAGGTATATACTGCTTCTAATGGTCAAGAAGGGGTTACTGAAGCCAAACGGGTGTTGCCTGATCTCATTATACTTGATATCATGATGCCCAAAATGGATGGGATAGAAGCCTGCAGGATTCTTAGAACCATGAATGAGTTTAAGAATACATTCATGGTATTTTTAACTGCAAGAAGTGAAGAATACTCTGAAATTGCTGGATTTAATGTGGGTGCAGATGATTATATAGCTAAACCAATCAAGCCTCGTGCACTTACCAGCAGGATCAATGCGATTTTAAGACGTAATGTACATTCTGAAGAAGCTGAAGTAGAAAATAAAGTTGAAATTGGCGATCTAATCATTGATCGTGAAGCATTTCTTGTATTCCGTAATGGTGAAAAAATAGTTCTTGCCAAAAAGGAATTTGAGTTACTCTATCTGCTGGCATCTAAGCCAGGTAAAGTTTATACCCGTGATGTAATTCTGAAAAGTATTTGGGAAGATTCTGTTGTGGTAACTAACCGCACAATCGATGTTCATATTCGTAAACTTCGTGAAAAACTGGGTGATAATTATGTCAGTACAGTAAAAGGGGTGGGATATAAATTTGAGCTGAAATAAGAAAGCCTTTTTAAAGCTGAAAGCCCTAAAGCCGAAAGCAGAAAGCTGAAAGCAAGAAAGAAAGAACTTTTATCTTTAACCATTTCCCATTAACCTTTAAGCTTTTACCTTTTAACTTATTACTTATTACTTACAACTTTCTGCTTTTAGCTTTTACCTTTTAACTTATTACTTACAACTTACAACTTTCTGCTTTACCCTTTAACCTTTAACCTTCCTTAGTTCTTAAATTAAAGTCTAAATTTGCATTCTAATTTGTCATGTGTGAAGTTTCCAAAATTCGAGGATCTTATTCTTTTTGAGAACGATAATCTTATAGTCGTTAATAAACCAGCCTTTCTAAGCTCGCTCGACGACAGGGAAGGTGGGGATAATAATTTGTTAAGAATGGCCAAGCACTATTCTAATGATGCACAAATTTGCCATCGTTTAGACAGAGAAACCTCAGGGGTATTGATCATTGCTAAAAATCCTGAAACCTATCGCCTTATTTCCATGCAATTTGAACACCGAAAAGTTAACAAGGTGTATCATGCCATAATTAATGGAACTCATGCTTTTGAGGAGCTACACGTGGATTTGCCTATTTTGAACCTGGGAGCAAAGAACGTAGCAATAAACAAGCAGGAAGGTAAACCTGCAGAAACTGTGTTCAATTCAATTAAATTTTACAAACATTATACCCTAGTTGAATGCAGGCCAATAACCGGAAGAATGCACCAAATAAGGATTCACCTGGCCTCGCAGAGAGCTAATATTGCAGGTGATGAAATGTATGGCGGTAAGCCAGTTTACCTTTCCGAAATCAAAAGAGCATATCGAATAGGTAAAGATCAAGAAGAATTACCCATCATGAAGCGTTTTGCATTACATGCGCGATGTATTACTTTTAAGATTGATGCGAATACTGAAATGACTTTTGAAGCTCCATATCCTAAAGATTTTGCAACTTTGATCAAGTTACTGGATAAGTTTGATTCTTAATTTTTTAGTGCAGAGGCTTCATAAAAAGAAGAAACAGCCTCCCATTCAGGGTCTGACTCAAAAGAAATAGACTCAATGCGACTCTGTTTTTTCTTAAATCGCTCCATGATCTCTATTGCCTTTTTTTGATCTTCAGTTTTGATATACAGAAGTATATCACGATATCCAGTCATCGTAGTTGTACCGACGTAACAATAATTTCCTAAAACCTTGCCTAGTTCTTGTATAATTTCTGTTTGTAAGTCATTGAAAATCAAGGCTTCTTTATCTGTTGGATGTCCATCCTTATTTTTATCTAAAGTATTCACCATGATGAAAAGTGACAGCGAAAAAATAGATTTTTCTTTAAAATCAATATAACGGTCGTTAATTGAAGCTAAACATGGTTTACCATTTGCTTCAAATTTTAGCGTTGTGAAATTCTGATTAATGATAGGAGCTTCAATTTTTCCTGGTTCTGAGTTCACTTTTTTGTTTTGTGAACAAGATATTAATGGAAAAATGCAAATGAGTAATAAGTAATATTTCTGCATCCTTTAATTAATTATTATCTACCTCATCTTTGTTGCCCTGGGCTTTCACCCTTAGTCAATTCAGAATTGAAGCGTGACTAATATCCCAATATCTTCAAAACCTGTTTACTATTCTGTTCTTCACCAAATACTTCAAAATTGAAGGTTTCATCCCTGTTGCGGCGAATGATTACATGCTTAGGAGACGGAAGCAGGCAATGATGAATGCCACCATAACCGCTAAGAACCTCTTGGTATGCACCCGTATGAAAGAAGCCTAAATACTGAACCTTTCGGGTTTTAGGCATAAATACGTTGTTCATATGAGCTTCCTGACTATAATAATCCTGACCGTCGCAGGTAATTCCACCAAGATTTACACGTTCATATTCAGAATCCCAATTATTTATTGGTGCAAGAATATACTTTTGATTCAATGCCCAAACATCTGGAAGGTTGGTGATGAAAGAGCCATCAAGCATTAGCCATTTTTCACGGTCATTCTGTTGCTTACGGCCTAACACTTTGTAAAGAATACCTGAAGATTCAGCAACGGTATATTTACCGAATTCAGTAATAATATCAGGCTCCATGACATCGTGCTCTGCACAAATTTCCTTGATCCTTTTTACAATTTCGTTGACCATGTATTCATAATCAAAATCGAAGGCTAAAGAATCCTTAAAAGGCATTCCTCCACCAATATCAAGCGTGTCGAGATCAGGGTTAATTTTCTTGAACTTGCAATAAAGTGTAGCGTATTTTTCAAGTTCATTCCAATAGTAAGGTGTATCAGAAATTCCTGAATTAATAAAGAAATGAAGCAGTTTAACCTTGAAATTAGGATTTTGAGCTATTTTATGATTATAGAAATCAATAATATCTTCAATTCTAATGCCTAATCGAGAGGTATAGAATTGTGAGTCAGGTTGCTCTTCAGCAGCGATTCTGATCCCTAAACTACATGGAATATCTAATTCATCATCATAGATGTTAAACTCTTCCTTATTGTCAAGAACGGGAATAATATTTTTAAACCCATCGTGAAGCATATCAATGATATATTGCTTGTATTGAAAAGTTTTAAATCCATTACAGATAACTGTTATCTCCTTATTTAATGCACCTTTTTTTTCAAGCGCATCAATCATAGGCATATCGAATGCAGATGAAGTTTCCAAGTGTATATCATTTCGTAGCGCTTCTTCTACAATATGCCTAAAGTGTGAGCTTTTAGTACAATAACAATATTTATAGCCACCTCTATAGTTGTTTTTAACAATAGCTGCCTGAAATAATAGTTTGGCTTGTTGTATCTTCTTACTTATGATCGGTAAGTAAGTAAATCTGAGTGGAGAACCATAGGTTTCAATCATCTCCATCAAGTTTAGGTCATGGAAATATAACTCATCCTCTATGATATCAAAACCATCCTGAGGGAAGCCCACGCTTAAATCAAGAAACTCCGCGTAACTCTGCATTTTTTTATAATTTTGGCAAAGATATAAAAAGCATATAGCATAGAACATAATACACTGCTTAAAAATTTTATGTTCATTTAAAAATCTGTGTGGTAAACAAAATGGAATATGCTTGATTTGAATATCATTAAGGTTAAATCTAATAGTGCTGCTTTACTTGAGGATCCAGTTTTTAATTTGATCAATAATCAAATAGTCTGCTGTTTTTAATTTGGAGTAATAATCTAAATAAATAGAATCTAATGAAAGATCATGTATTTGATATCTTGCTAGGTGCAACAAATTCCTTATTATCGATTAAATTTACAGGGCTCAATGCCAATTAAAATGACAATAGAAAATACCATAGTTCAGCAAATCCGGAGAGCTGTTTCAGTACTTTATCAAACAGAAATAGCATCAGATAGTATCGTTATTCAGGAAACTCGAAAAGAATTTGAAGGTCAGGTTACTGCTGTTACCTTTCCATTTACCCGTTTTTCTAAAAAAACTCCTGAACAAACCGGAACTGAAATAGGAGAGTATCTAAAGGATAATGTTAAAGAAGTTGAAGATTTCAACGTGATCAAAGGATTTTTGAATTTGTCAATTGCTGATTCTTACTGGGTTGATGAGTTATTAACTACTATTCATAGCAGTTCATTTGGGCAATTCCCGTCTAATGGACAAAAAGTTATGGTGGAGTATTCTTCCCCAAATACGAACAAGCCCCTTCATTTAGGGCATGTGCGCAATAATTTACTGGGTTTTTCTGTCGCTGAAATCTTATCGGCAAATGGATATGAAGTAATAAAGGTCAATTTGGTAAACGATCGTGGGATACATATTTGCAAGTCGATGCTGGCATGGCAAATGTTTGGGAATGGTGAAACTCCTCAAAGTAGTCAACTAAAAGGAGACCACCTGGTTGGTAAATATTATGTGATTTTTGATAAGGAGTATAAAAAGCAGATTGAAGCGCTGATCGATAAAGGACAGACTGAAGATGAAGCAAAAAAGAATGCTCCAATTATAAAGCAGGCTCAGGAAATGCTTTTGAAATGGGAGGCTGGCGATCAGGAGGTAATAAAGCTTTGGAGTATGATGAACGGCTGGGTTTACTCCGGTTTTGAAGTTACTTATAAAATGCTGGGAGTTGATTTCAAGAAATACTATTATGAATCAGATACTTACCTTTTAGGGAAGGATACGATTCAGGAGGGGCTTGAAAAGAGAGTTTTTTTTAAAAAAGATGATGGGTCAGTTTGGATAGATCTCACCGAAGATGGCCTAGATCAGAAACTTGTTCTTAGAGCAGATGGAACTTCTGTTTACATTACACAGGATCTTGGAACTGCCCAATTAAAATATGATGACTTTAAAATGGATAAGTCTATTTATGTGGTAGGTAATGAACAGGATTATCATTTTAAAGTATTATTTCTGATTCTCCAGAAATTGGGTAAAACATGGGCTAAAGGTTTATTTCACCTTTCGTATGGGATGGTTGATTTACCTTCTGGTAAAATGAAATCTAGGGAGGGCACAGTTGTAGATGCCGATGAGTTGATGGATGAAATGATCCTAACTGCTCGTGACAGAACCGAGGAATTAGGAAAAGTTGAAGGGTTCTCAGAGCAAGAGAAGAAAGAGCTCTATCATATGATAGGATTAGGAGCTCTTAAATTTTTCTTGTTAAAGGTTGAGCCTAAAAAGAGATTATTATTTGATCCGAATGAATCGATTGATTTCCAGGGGCATACTGGGCCTTTTATTCAGTATACTCATGCAAGGATACGTTCAGTTATGGCAAAAGCAGATTATCAAAATAAAATTTCTACTAACTATTCAACTATACTTACCGCTCTTGAAAAAGATCTGATCGTTAATTTGGCTAAATACCCTGATGTGATAGCTGCATCAGCTAAAGAATTCAGTCCGGCACATATTGCAAATTATGTTTTTGAGTTAGCTAAATTATTCAATAAGTTTTATCATGAAGAAAGCATATTGAAGGCCGAAGATCCAGATGTTAGAAATTTCAGACTAGACCTTTCTGCTGCCACTGCCTCAACTATCAATAAAGGAATGAAATTATTGGGTATTCAGGTGCCCGATAGGATGTAGGAAACTAATTTTGAGTATAGAGTATTGAGTATTTAGTAGTGAGTATTGAGTAGTGAGTATTGAGTATTGAGATAGATTCTGCTTCATTTCATACAAGCACCTCATACTTCAGATAACAAATATTACTAACCACCTAACCATCTAATTACTAACCAACTATATAGAACCAAGAACCAAGAGCCAAGAACCAAGACTGTTTAGTGCTAATTGAAAATTTTCTGCTTTTTTCTGACCTCATACTTCTGACCTCATACTTCAGACCTCCGACCTCATACTTCTGACCTCATACCTCCGACCTCAGATAACAGATAACTGATAACAGACAACAGAACCAAGAACCAAGAACCAAGAGCAAAGAACAAAGACTGTGTGGTGCTAATTGAAAATTTCTGCTTTTTTCTGACCTCTGACAACAGATAACTGATAACAGACAACAGAACCAAGAACCAAGAGCAAAGAACAAAGACTGTGTAGTGCTAATTGAAAATTTTCTGCTTTTTTCTGACCTCATACTTCTGACCTCATACTTCATACCTCCGACCTCAGATAACAGAGAACAGACAACAGATAACAGATAACTGATAACTGAACCAAGAGCCAAGAGCCAAGAACCAAGACTGTTTAGTGCTAATTGAAAATTTTCTGCTTTTTTCTGACCTCATACTTCTGACCTCCGACCTCATACTTCTGACCTCATACCTCCGACCTCAGATAACAGATAACTGATAACAGATAACTGATAACTGAACCAAGAACCAGGAGCAAAGAACCAAGACTGTTTAGTGCTAATTGAAAATTTTCTGCTTTTTTCTGACCTCATACTTCTGACCTCATACTTCAGACCTCAGACCTCAGACCTCCGACCTCAGATAACAGACAACAGACAACAGATAACAGATAACAGACAACAGACCTCAGATAACAGATAACAGACAACTGACCTCCTTCCTCATCCCTTTACATTCTCTCATTTTAAATAATGGATTAATAGCTATCCTTATTTTGTTTCTAATGTTCAATCATAAATTGATAAGGATTACAATTGCTTGTTTGAATGTGTTTTAGTACGCAATTTGAATATT
Organism: Sphingobacteriaceae bacterium; assembly: GCA_947479815.1. Taxonomy (GTDB): domain Bacteria; phylum Bacteroidota; class Bacteroidia; order Sphingobacteriales; family Sphingobacteriaceae; genus Daejeonella. The sequence goes on along the minus strand of CANKAT010000004.1, from coordinate 47,828 downwards.
GAGAATTAAAAATAAACAGCGTTTTGCAACAATTTTGTTACATTAAACTTACATACTTAATACACTTTTTTCGGATTTATCTATTATTCTTGCCAATTAATTCAAAAACCAAGGTTATTAACCAATTTATTAATTTAAAAAGAATCAAATGAAAAGAAAATTACTAGCTTTCTTATTGTTAGGCTTTTTTGCTTTTTCCAACGCAATAGCCCAGAATAAGACAATCACTGGTAGAGTTGTTGGAGCAGATGATGGTCTCCCCCTTCCAGGTGTTTCAGTTCGAGTAAAAGGTGGTGCCGTGGGTACTTCAACCAATGTAGATGGAAATTTTTCCTTGTCTGTTCCATTAGATAGCAAGGTTTTAACTTTTACATACATTGGGTATTTAACTCAAAGTATTACATTAGGTTCTGCGGGATCAGTAAATGTTCGATTAGTTTCTGACTCACAGCAAATTGCTGAGGTAGTTGTAACAGGTTATGGTGTTGCACAGAAACGTGATCTAGGATCTGCAAGTGTACGTGTAACTGGAAAACAAATTGAAAACTTACCAATACAAAGTTTTGACCGTGCATTACAGGGTCGTGCTGCTGGTGTTCAGGTTACTTCTCAGAGTGGTCAGCCGGGTGGAGCTATCAACGTAAGAGTACGTGGGGTAGGTTCCATCAACGCAGGAAATGATCCATTGTATATTGTTGATGGTGTTCAGATTAAAACTGGAGGTATTTCCGGACAAGCTTCTTCCAATACATTGGGTTCAATCAATCCAAATGATATTGACAACATAGAAGTTTTAAAAGATGCTGCTGCTTCTGCTATTTATGGTGCTGCTGCTGCTAACGGAGTAGTTTTAATCACTACCAAAAAAGGTAAAAACGGAGCTACTGCAGTGAATTTTTCTGCTCAGCAAGGTGTTATTCAAAATGTATCGCGTTACGATGTAATGAACGCACAACAATATGCACAGTTTAAAGTTCCTGGTGCCGTTAATGCTGGAACTTCTGAATCTTCTGCAACAGCATTTTTTGGAAATCCTGCCAATTCAACTGCTCCGAGCACAAATTGGTTTGATGCTGTTACTCGTGAAGGGCAATCAAGAATTTATGACCTTTCCTTCGCTGGTGGTGATTCAAAAACCAATTTCTTTATTTCAGGATCGTATACAGATCAAAATGCTCAGGTAATTGAATCTTTCTACAAAAGAGGAACTTTCAGAGGTAATGTTGGTCACAAAGTGAATGATAAACTTAGTGTTAATGCAAATATATCCTTAACAGCATCTAAAGTTTTTGGATCAATTGCCGATGGTGCAAGTGTTAACTCACCATTTTACTATCCATTTACTTTACGTCCTGATGTGCCTATTTATCAGGCAGATGGAACCTATACTCAGGGTGCAGACTTGAAAGCTTCATTCCCATATAACATTGTTCAAGGTGCAAAGGAAGAAGTTAGATTGGGTAATGCCCTTCAAACTGTAAGTAATTTTTCTGCAACTTATAAGGTAACTCCTTCTTTATCAATTACTGGATTCTCAGGAATTGATTTCGTTGATACGCGAGATGATAATCAGCGTCCTGCCTCTATTCCAGCATTTGCTGCCAATGGTGGAACTTCGTCTGTTGTGAATACGCGTAACCTAGATTGGAATTCAAACGTTGCAGCTAACTGGAATAAAAAATTCGGTTTCCATACGCTTGCTGCTTTAGTAGGTGGTGAATACAAGGAACAGAATGTTGAAAGTGCTTCTGCTACTGGTCAGGCATTCCCTAATCCGTTTTTCAGAAGTTTACAAAATGCTACTCCGCTTTCAATAGCTGGTTTTTTTACAGGTTATAAAAAAGCAGGTTTGTTCTCAAAACTTAATTACGATTTCAAAGAAAAATACTACTTATCTGGAACCATGCGTTATGATGGTAGTTCTCGATTCGGAGCAGAAAAACGTTATGGATTATTTGGGGGTATTTCTGGAACCTGGAGAATTTCTGGTGAAGATTTCTTAGCCGATAACAAAGTTATTTCTGATTTAAAATTGCGTGCAAGTTATGGTGTGGTTGGTAATGATCAGATCTCTGACTTTGCATCCCGAGCATTATTTGGTGCAGGAGGAAGTTACCTTGGAAGTAATGGTATTCGTCCAACACAATTGGGAAATGCAAACTTATCATGGGAGCAAGCTGCTACAACTAACGTAGGAGTTGATTATGGATTTTTAGGCAATCGCATTACGGGTAGTATCGATGTTTATCGTAGAATAAACTCCAACTTATTATTGAGCCGTCCATTAGTTTCTGACTCAGGCTTTGGGTCTATCAACGAAAACATTGGAAAAGTTCAGAATGAGGGTATAGAATTTGGTTTAAATACAATCAATTTAGATACAAAATCAGGTTTTAAATGGTCTTCTGATTTTAATATTTCATTCCAAAGAAATAAAGTTTTAGAATTGATAGGTGGACAAGATCGTATTGGAACTTCGTATTTTGTAGGTCAGCCAATTGATATAATTTTTACTTATGGATGGGCTGGAGTTAATCCTGCTGATGGTAGGCCAATGTGGTATGATGTAAATGGTCACTATACCTACAACTTAGTAGCAGCAACTGATCCAAAAATTCAGGGTACAAGATATCCAAAATTCTTTGGAGGTTTCAATAACACAGTTTCCTACAAGAATTTAAGTCTTGATTTTCTATTCCAGTACCAGTACGGAAATAAATCTTTTGTAAGTATGTACCAGACTATTTGGAATTCAGGATATACTGATGATAATCAGATTGTTTCTCAGATAGCTGAACAATGGCTTGCACCTGGACAGATAACAGCTGTTCCAAGAGCATTACGCAATACTCCACATCTTAATAATTCTGGCGCATTATCTAATGCTATAACCACAGGTTCAACCAGATATTTATTTGATGCGTCTTATATTCGTTTAAAAAATATAACGCTTTCATATAATCTTCCGGCAAGCATAGCTTCTAAAGTGAAATTGCGTAATATTCGTGTTTTTGCTACAGGAATTAATGTGTTAACATTTACAAAGTATCCTGGTTTAGATCCAGAGGCGCCAATAGGTGTTAACGAAATAGGAAATAATCCACAAGCAAGAACTTACACTGGTGGACTTCAAATAGGTTTATAATTTATAATTTATGAAAATTATGTATAAGAAAATATTAGCGGTATCTGTGGTGACTCTGGTTCTAGCCGGAACATCATGTAAAGATACTCTTGATGTGCAGCCCAAGCAATCATTGGCTGCCTCAGCTGCATTAACTGATTTTGCGAGTGTGAATGCAATCTCTGTTTCGCTTTATTCTAGAGCCCAATCTTTTAGCTATTACGGACAACGTATGTTGATCGCTCCAGAAGTTCTAGCAGATAATTACACTATAACTGCAAATTCTGGTGGTAGGTATGTAAGTGAAAGAATAAATGCCCCAAATGCACATTTAGATTTATGGGGTACTCTTTATCCTGCCATTAATGAGGCAAATTTTATCATTGCAAATGTAGATAAGGTTTCTGCAGCACAGGCTGATAAAGATGCCTTAAAAGGGCAAGCCTTGTTTATGAGAGCCATGTTCAATCATGATATGTTAAAGACTTATTCTTATGAACCAGGATTAGAGGTTAATGGATTTGGTGAAGGTATAGTGCTTCGTACACTCCCAACTGATGATGTAACTAAAGCCGATTTCAAACCAAGAGCTAAGATTGCAGATGTTTACGCTTTAATTGAAACTGATTTGAAGCAAGCAGCTACTTTATTGCCTGTTACAGTTACTGGAGCAGGTGTATTTAGAGCTAGCAAAGGCGCAGCTTTTGCCCTGCTTTCTAGGGTTTATCTTTTCCAACGCAAGTGGGCTGAAGCTGAGCAGGCAGCAAGTGATGCAATCACAAACAAACAACCTAGTACATCTTTGGCAACTGCTTCTACCTATATCGCTTCATTTGCTTCGGTTCCAGGCCGTGAATCAATGTTTGAGTTAGATTATAGAACTGAGCAGTGGACTACAGTTGACGGAATTAACAACTCAATGAACTCTCTTACCCAAAAAACTACCGGTGGTGTTTTTGCTGTTAGAGCTACAACTGAATTATTGAATTCATTTGAAACAGGCGACGTAAGAAGAACTGCATTTGATCAAACACTTGATGGGGGTTCTATGGTTTCATACAGTTTGAAGTTTCCTGCACATAAAGGAAATTATTTCAATAATATTCCAGTTATTCGTCTTTCAGAGGTTTATTTAATTCGTGCTGAAGCTCGTGCTCAACAAGCTAAAAATACGTTAGCTCAAGATGATTTAACAACATTAAGAACGAATAGAGGTTTAGCGGCTGTACCGGCTGCTACTACTGGTACTGCCTTATTAGACTTGATTTTTAATGAGCGTAGGGTTGAACTTCACTTAGAAGGTCATCGTTTCTTCGACTTAAAGAGAAGAGGCTTAAATATTTCAAAGCCTGCAGGTGTACCAACTTTATTGTATACAGACTTTAAACTTTTAGCACCTCTTCCGGCTGCTCAGGTATCATTAAATCCACTAATAAAACAAAATCCAGGATACTAATCTTATAATCATGAAGTATATAAAATATTTATTTCTCTTTACTGTAATAAGCAGTATTACAGCTTGTTTTCCTGATAATGATAAAGCATTTGACGGGCCAACTGTAACAGAATTTAAGCCTATTGCAAGAACTGTAAAGTTGACTGCAGCTGCAGGTTCTGCAGATGCATTGATTCAGTTAGTTGGACCACAATTAGGAGCAACCTTGATGGTTCCTTTTAATATTGATCCAGCTAGTACTGCAGTTGCGGGTACTCACTATAACATTACTGCAACCGGTAATTCTGTAGCTTTGGCACCTAATAAAAGCTCAGTTACAATTCCAATCAGTTTGGTTCCTGGAAGCGTAACAGCTGCAACGGGTGTAAAATTGATAATCAATTTGGGTGAAGCCCCGGGAGGGATTACGCCAAATCCAAATTTCAGACAATATACATTGACGATTGTTCCTTAAATAATCTGATGTAATTGCAAAAAAAAAGATCGGCTAATTATAGCCGATCTTTTTTTTGATCTATTTTCTTGGAAATGATTCTATAAATTCAATTTTGAGGCAAATTCGTGGATCGTACTTTTATTCAAGGCATTAAAAAATGGAACTCTGATGATAGCTGTATCCAAATATTTAGAAATGATTTCTTCTGTACTTGGATTGCTTTCACCGCTGATAATTAAGTTCCTTATTTTTACTTTTCTCCCCTTAAGAAGTTCTGCAGATAATAAGGTGTGATTAATACTACCCAAATAGTTTTTAGAAACCAGAACCACTTCAGCACCTAGTTTTTCTATCAAATCAATCATTAAAACTTTTTCATTTAATGGAACCATTAATCCTCCGGCACCTTCAATGATCAGTTGATTTTCTGTTTGGGGTAAATTGATCTTATCCAAATCTATTTCTATACCGTCTAATGCTGCAGAGTAATGTGGTGAGAATGGCTGATTTAACCGATAAGCCTCTTGATGAAAAACTGATTTTTTGTTTGAAATCAATTTTTTTACGATCATGGTATCACTATTGTTTAATTCACCCGATTGAACAGGTTTCCAATAATCAGCCTGTAATTTTTCAACGAGAACAGCTGAAACTATAGTTTTGCCAATTTCTGTTCCTATACCTGTTATGAAGATTGGTTTCTTTTTCAAAGTATTTGATTTAAAATTTTACATAGATTATTAATTTCATCGATAGAATTATGATTGTGCAGGCATATTCTCAGCCGTTCTGTTCCGATTGCAACAGTTGGACTTAATATGGCCTTGACATCAAAACCGGCTTGTTGAATTTTTATTGCGGCTTCTCTTGCTTGTGTATTTCCAGGAACTACGATGATCTGTATTGCTGATTTGCTGGGTAATAGATTGATTGTAGAATTAACTTTTAATTTAAATTGTTTTATTCTTTCATGAATCATGGATTGATGATCATGATTCTTTAAAAATTCATAGGCAACCTTTATAGCTAAATGACTTAGAAATGAAGATGCTGTAGTGTAAATAAAAGATCTTGAAAAATTGATTAGGTAGGTACGAAGCTGTTCACTTCCTAAAACTGCAGCCCCATGTGTGCCCATAGCTTTCCCAAATGTGATAATTCGTGCAAAAACTTGATTGCATAGGCCTAGTTCATGTACAAGACCTCTGCCTGATTTTCCAAAAATTCCAATGGCATGAGCTTCATCAACAATCAGGGCTGCATCAAATTGATTTGCAATTTTTGCAATTTCAGAAATAGGAGCTTCGTCGCCATCCATAGAATAGATGCTTTCAATAACAATAAATATTTTTCCCTTAGCCAATTTTAATTTTTGCTCCAGGCTTTTTAGGTCATTATGTTTGAATACAAAACGTGTTGCATGGCTAAGCCTGATTCCATCAATAATGGAAGCATGAATGTACTCATCTGATACAATGGTATCACCTCGTTGTGGAATGGAAGAAAATAGACCAATATTTGCATCATATCCTGAATTGAAGAGCAGAGATTGCTCTGCTAAATGGAATTCCGCAATTTCATTTTCAAGATTTTCGGTAAAGCGATCATTGCCTGCCAGCAAACGTGAGCCTCCAGAACCCATTTGATAGTTAGGGTAATTCTTTAATTCAGCCTCAAACATTCGTTTGAATTCTATTGAATGTGCAAATCCGAGGTAATCGTTTGAACAAAAATCTATCAGATCGTTTTCAGGTTTTAAAGTTCTTAACGAATTGGTAATAATCCGATTCTTTAAATTTTCCGAAATGAACTTATTAATGCCTTCCACGTTGTATTTTTTGTTAAAAATAAGAAAAGCGGACTAATTAGTCCGCTTTTCTTAGAAATACAGGATAAGATTAGTTAACCTTTTTAGGGTCTATGCATTAAACGCCTATTGTTCTGCATGCGTTCTTTGCCTTTTGCTTTCATTTCCTCCAAAGTTTTTTGCTGATCTTCTGTTAGGATTTTATTCATTTTTTTCTCAGCTTCGGCTATTAATTCCTTGCGTTTTTCTATTTGGTTTTTTCTGTACTCAGCATCAGCTTCCTGAATTTTGCCCATCTTATTGGCACGTTCCAGTTGAAGTGCATATACTTTTTCCTTCTGTTCAGGAGTTAAATTTAATTTCTTCTCAAGGGCATCCGTACTCATTTTTGCACGTGCCTCAGCAGACTTCATCTCCCGATGAGCTGGAACTTCTTTATCTCCTTTTCTTAGTGGAGTATCTTGCGAATAACCAGCGCCTACTAATCCGATTAATAAACTTGCAGTGATCACTATTTTTTTCATATCTATTTGTGTTGGTTTATACAGATAGATGATTTTAAATCAAAAAGGTTTAAAATCCAATTGTTAAATAGTGCTAAGATTTATTTCTATCGAGATTGGAGATTGATTTCTGCATTTGTGACACCATAGTTGTAAGCGTTTCTAAGGTAGGTTCAGGTGCCGGGTCAGGAAAATCTGTGCTGATATATGCTTTTGCTTTCCATATCTCTAAAACATCTTCTCCGGCAATAGTATAAGGCTCATAAACTGGATTGTCTGAGATTAGCTTTAATACCTTATTCTCTTTGAATTTATTGCCAACCCTTTTATAAACAATCCCATCACTTTTACTGATCACTACATAGGTGTCGCCAGCTTTCAGTTCATTCCAGTTTGTAAGATATTCTCCTACAACCACAGTACCTGATTGAAGTGGTAACATAGAATCACCTTTAATTTCAAATGCACGATAGGTTCCCTGACGAAACATGGGCAAATGAAATTTAGGAAGTTCAGAAATGTATTCGGGATCTCCATATCCATTCAGATAACCTGCACTAGCTTTTACAGGAACCAGCTCAATATTTTCTCTATCCTGACTATCAACCGAAATGCTGAGTACCCGGATGTTTGCAGGATCACCTTTTGGAGTTGGTTTCCACTTATCATCAATGCGATCATTGATCAGTTCGTCCATGGAAAGCTCGTAAAATTCCGCGAATTTTTTTAGCAATTCATATTTAGGTTCTGCACGGTCCTCTTCATATGCTCCAACTAAGGAGCGTTTAATAACAAGAGTATCTGCGAATTGTTGTTGAGTAAGCCCTTTTTTCTTACGTAGGTACTTCAGATTAGAAGAAATATTTGCCATTTGAAAAATAAATTTGTTAATACTAAAATTATTAGTAAATTTATGCTCATAAAATTAGCAATTATTCTTGAAACTAAAAATTTAATTTTTAATATATGCCGATCCTAATTAAACCAGCTATGAAAACTAAAAAATTTGTTTATTTAGTTACTGACCGTAACCGTACCTCTATACATGTAGGCATGAGTACTGACCTGATGAAGACCATGAGTTTTTACAGACAGATGCCTAATTTATTTTTTGACTCGGGTCAGCAATTAACTAGACTCGTATATTTTGAAGAATTAAGTTCTGAAGCAGCTGCAAAGGAGCGCTTTAATTTAATAAACAAATTTGCGCGTATCCAAAAGGATAGACTAATCAGATCTGTAAATCCTGATTGGATCGATCTGACAATCGGTTTAGATTTTGAACAGGTATTGGTTTCCGGAATTCAACCGATGCGTGCTTCTTTCAGCAGTTTATCCTGATTATTTTTTAATGAATTTCAGGGCTGCTGAGTTCATGCAATAGCGTTTACCACCTTTTTCTTTTGGGCCATCATCAAATACATGACCCAGGTGTAATCCTGTTTTAGTTTCGATTACTTCATCACGGGTCATTCCATGGCTGTTATCAGTAACTACAGTAATGACACCAGCTTTGATTGCTTTGGTAAAGCTAGGCCAACCACTACCTGATTCATATTTGTCATCCGAGCTGAATAAAGGTTCACCTGTAGCAGCACTCACGTAAATTCCCTTTTGATGGTTATTATTATATGGATTATTAAAAGGAGGTTCAGTGCCTCTATTTACCATGATTTCAAATGAAAGGGGATTCAAAATCTTTCTCCATTCAGCTTCTGATTTTTGAATAGGGAAACTTAAGACTTTATTATTTTCCTCTTTGATTTTTGATTTGCTTTGACCGCAACTGTTGGTCGAAATCATCAATACTAATGCGGCAATAGTTAATATTATTTTCATGGTATTGTTTCTGTATACACGAAATATACTGCAATTGTATATTTCGTGTACATGGTTTTTAATTAGAAATTAGTCTGATAACTTATGAATAAGTTTAGAAAGTGTTTTTTTTCTCTATTTTAATAATTAATAAAGCCACTTTAAGTTCGCTTTATTAATTTACCACCCTGGTGCTAAGGTTAGACCAAATACTCCAAGGTTAACATCTTTTCTTTGGAAAGGTATAGCATAATAAGGTTCAAGAACAAAATAGCCGAATACATTCACTCTTAAGGATACACCTGCACTCATGGCAGGTATACGTTCAAGGTATCCTCTAGCGCCGCCAATTAATCGTGGCTCAGATCTGAAGGCAACTTTTGAATTATTATCATATGCTAAGCCCATATCAAAGAATAGGTTCAGATCAGAGAATAAGAATTTAGATTCAACTGCAGCTAACTTTTTTGGGCCAGTGAATGGAAGACGTAATTCAAAATTAGCAACAGCAATTCTAGAACCCACTAACTGATTAATATCAAATCCATTGCTTGTAGCTGAACCATTCCTGTAAAAAGAGTTTGCGTCATATCCACGTATTAAATATCCATATCCTGCATACATTTGATAAAGTCTATTCTCATCACGTCCAAACCGGGTGTAAGTATAAATTCTGGCTGCGATAGTTACTGGTTTAACCCGTACATATCTTCTTCCATCTACAGTTAAAGCATTTAGTTTATAATCGCCCTGGTAGCTTTCCAAACCTACACGGTAACGGAATCCGGCAAGGGGAGACGTAATACCTGAAAAGGAATTGTCGCCTACAAATGCTGCATTCAACTGTACGGTAGTAAATGGATTAAAGTATACCCCATAGGTTTGAAAGGCCTCATCATTAGAAAGTTTTTCACGATCAGTACCAATCTGATAGCCTCGGTTATAGTCATAATAGTTGTTATATCGATCAATCCGATAACTGTAGCGAGAAATTCCACTTCCAGCTTCAAAACGATGGTTTTTTGAAAATGGATAGGATCCAAAAACAGAAAATTGATCTTCAAATGTGCGGATGATATCGTACCGTTCAATGTAAGTTTGTCCGATTCCCGCAATATTTTTAATTGCTGCAGAAAACTGACCGGATACATACGGAATATGTGATCCTACAACACCCCAATTAATCCTGCTTTTTTGATTCACATAGGCTACCTGGCCTCCAAAATCATAGATTTCACCATTTACAGCTGCCGTAGCAAAAATTTGATTTCTTCCAAGAATATCACTGAAAACGCCTTGAATACCACTGGATAGTCCAGTTCCAAATCGTCCAACAGAAGCGCCTACTCCATTGCTTGACAGATAATCTAGTTTGAATTTAGGTTGGTATGCAATTGTACGGATTGAATCTTTTGGAATTCTTTCGAATCTTTCAAAATTATCCAGATTGGCATTTACAATATTTACTCCAACTGATCTAGAAGGAGGAAGTTCAGCAGCATCAAAATTGATATCATCATTTCCAACCATTTCAGGCTTAAAATCTGATGCTTTAGCATTATAGATTGTATATTTTTGAGCCCTATAATACGAGTACAAGATGTCGTCCTTATTGGATACACTTAAGGCAGGTGAAAATTCAGTAATACCACTTATTCCTGTGAAATAATCAGTTAGCTGCTGAACACTTTGTTTTTCGAGAGAATACTTGTATAAATTTCTGAAGCCATCTCTGTTTGATAGGAAGTAAATACTTTTGTTATCTCCAGAATATTGAGGATTCAGGTTGTTAGCACCATCAAATACGGGAATAGTAGTAATCTTCTTACTGGCCACATCGATAATAGCCATATTGAGAGTGATATCTACACTGGTTGATGACCGGTCAAATGTTTTGCGGTCGGTGCTGAATACTATTGACTTACCGTCTCTTGAATAACTTGGATGATAGTCTGAATATTTGTCATTGGTAAGCTGAGTAAGTAATTTAGTGCGTAGGTTAAATTGGTAGAGGTCATTTTGACCTTCCTTTAATCCCGAAAAAGCTACATCATTTCCATTTGGAGACCAAGTAATATTGCTAAACTCTTCAACTTTTCCCATGGCCTCGGTAGCGATGACTTTGCCGTTAGAAACATCAATGATCATCAGTTTATTTACCCCTGCGCTGAATACACTGAAAGCAAATTTTCGACTATCTGGCGACCAAGCACCTGCAGATTCAATAAAATTGTATTCGTCGATATCTCCGCTCTTGGCTTTACTTGATAATTTCCTGATCACTTTTCCAGTGCGTGCATCGGCAAGGAATAGGTCAATACTCAAGAGATCACGTTCTGAGAGGAATGCAATATAATTTCCATCAGGAGAAATTGCAGGCGCAACATTATAGTTTGTGCCACCATTCTTTTCGTCGATGATCTTTTTTCCGATCGGCACCTGAGCCGTATCTTTAAGATAGGGGCGATATGTGTTTTCTATACTTGTTTTCCAGAGGCTTGATAAAGTACGGTCATCGTATCCAAATGTACGTCGAATAGCTATTTGATAGCCATATTTTGCAGTTTCTTTAAAAAATGGAACGATAACGGTATCACCATAGGTTGAGCCTATATACGACCAGAAAGCTTGCCCATAACGATACGGGAAGTATTTATTTGATTCGGTCAGATCCTTTAAGGTAGGTATGTCTTTATTCAAAAATGCATCACGCATCCACATCGAGGTATAAGCATCCTGTTTGCCAACTGAAAGGTATTCAGCCATACCTTCAACCATCCATAAAGGTAAGTTTGCAATATTTTCTAGATTTGTGGAATCGCCTTCAATTAATGAATGATACTGAAAAGCATGTACCAATTCGTGGCCTAATACGTGTCTTGTTTGATGGTTTACCTGTGAAATAGGCATGATTACCCTATTTTTTAAGCCTTCTGTCACACCCCCTGTTCCTACGCCTATTTCACCACTTAGAGCCGTAGTTTGTTGGAAATCAGGATGGTTTGAATAAAGTATAAATGGGTTTTTCTTTAAGAACGTATCCCTAAAAACCTGCTGATGTAATTCATACCAAACCTCAGCTTCTTTGGCAAAGCGTTGAACAAGGCTATCATTCTTCAGATAATAATATAAGTCAAAGTGTGGAGTTTCATAAACCTTGAATTTTAGGTTTTTGTACCTAACCTTGTTTTGGCCAAAATATTGAGCCTGAACATAGATGCTATTACCAATAAGTGTGAAAAGTAATACGATTAATACCAGCCAAAATTTTGGCTTATTTGGGGCAACTGAATGGTCTTTCATTGATATCTTGAAATGATCTAAACTAAATTACGTAAAAATATTGATTTTGATTTTTGAGCAATTGATAAAAATATCAATAAATTATAAATTCAATTAACTGGTGTTGGTTTATTTTGCTTGCGTTCATCCCTGATTTCTTTGCGCGTTTTTTGGACCTCTACAGGGGGGTCTGTTTTTGGATTTACTGGCGCTTTATTATCTACAGGTAAATTGCTTTTATTTTCCTGAATTTTAGGACTTATTGTTTGACGGGCATTAAAATTAGAACGTTCTGTGGTATCAGAAATTTCATCAGGAATGTACAATGAGTCTGTAAATAAAGAGTCAATACTTGTTGTATCTGAAGTATATCGTGGAGTTTCACATTGATATTCTCGTGTTATCTTAACGCCAGGTTTTGGAAATGGCCCTTGTGTAATTCCCAGAGATTTGTCTTTATAAACCTTTTCCATAAATTTTCCAAAGATTGGCAATGCGGTTCTAGAACCTTCACCAGTTTGAGAAGTTTTGAAATGAACACTTCGCTCATCGCAGCCTACCCAGACACCGGTAACCAGATCTTTTGTTACGCCCATGTACCAACCATCCACATAATCAGATGATGTTCCGGTTTTACCGCCGATCTGGTTATTATTTTTCCATAGATCCCATTCCCATAGCGCTTGCGAAGTACCCTCAGGTTCTTCCATACCGCCACGAAGCATGTAAATCATCAGCCAGGCTATTTCTTCGCTGAGTGTTCTCTTTTGTTCCGATTTAAATTTCTCAATCAGGTTACCATCCAGATCCAATATCTTTTCAACTAGAATAGGCTCAGATCTAATTCCTTTATTCAAAAAGGTTCCATAGGCTTTTACCATTTCAAAAACACTGACATCATTCGGTCCTAAACTAACCGATGGAACTGCTTTTAAATCACTTTCAATGCCACATTCATGTGCATATTTTACTACGTTTTTAGCACCTACTTTTTCAGTTATTTGTGCAGTAATAGAATTTACCGATTTGCCCATGGCCCATCGCATAGACATTTCTCTTCCTGAAAAGCTATAATTGGAGTTTTTAGGCTCCCAGTATTCGGTTTTCCCTTTTAAGGTATATGGAATTCGTACCGCCTGATCAATAAATTTATCACAAGGATTCATACCCGCTTCAAGGGCTGCCAGATAGGCGAAAGGCTTAAAAGTTGATCCTGCCTGTCTTTTTGCCTGATTAACATGATCGTAATTAAAATAATTATGATTTATTCCTCCAATCCAAACCTTAATATGCCCATTGAATGGATCAAGGGTCATCATTCCAGTGTTCAGAATTTTTGCATAATATTTTATGGAATCTATGGTAGAATATAGGACTTCCTTTTCACCATTCCAGCTGAAAACTTTCATTTTCTTAGGCCGGTTTAGATAATAGTCAATGGAATCGCGATTGCCATCAAACCGTTTTTTCAGGAATTCATAATAAGGAAGTCGCTGAGCAGCTTTTTCAGGAAAATCAAGAATTTCATTTCCATCTGTTGTTCTCCATGGATTTTCATTTCCCCATACATTTTCAAATCGCTTTTGTAAGATCTTCATCTGGCCTGTCACCGCCTCCTCAGCATATTGCTGCATTCGGGAATCGATAGTGGTATAAATTTTCAATCCGTCAGCATACAGATCATAGCCATTGTCTTCACACCATTTTTCAAGGTATCTTGAAACAGCTGATCTGAGATAAGAACCCCCATCGCTGCCTTCATCAAAACTGCCGGGATTTAATTTAAGTGGCCTCTGACTGTATTTTTTAAATTCCTTTTCAGTCAAGTAATCATATTTCTGCATTTGAGATAATACAGTATTTCGTCGTTCAAGTGATTTTTCTGGATTTCGGATCGGATTATACGTAGTAATTGCTTTTAACATTCCAACCAGCATAGCGGCCTCTTCAACCTGAAGCTTATGAACATTTTTATTGAAATATCTTTTCGAGGCGGTTTTTATACCGAACGTATTATTGCCAAATGGCACGGTATTGAGATAGAGTGTAAGAATTTCTTTTTTTGAATAGTAATTTTCTAGTTTATAGGCAGTTACCCATTCTTTTAATTTAAAAACTACTGTTCTTACTAAGGGAATGTATTTGATTAGCCCCTGCGATTTTCTGTTTCTGGTACTGTATAGATTTTTAGCGAGTTGTTGTGTGATGGTACTTGCCCCACGTTTGTCGCCGCTGGCAGTTGAAACGATACTGGATAGGAGTGATCTGATATCGATACCACTATGCTCATAAAATCGAACATCTTCTGTGGCAACAAGCGCATCAATTATCGCAGGAGAGATACTATCGTATTCAACAGGGGTTCTGTTTTCTTTATAATATTTTCCAATGAGCTTGCCATCCGAGGTAAATAGCTCGGAAACTACGTTAATATTAGGAGTTTTTATATCCTTTATGGTTGGAGAATAACCAAATAACCATAGAAAATTTAGTTCAAGGGCACAAAAAAAGAGTACAATAAAATATAAAGCTATAATAGCATAGCGAAGACGCTTATTTTTAATTCTTCTGAACATAGGGTAAAGATGAGGAAATCATGATTAATATGGTGTAAATTTCTGTGATTTTTGAATTGCTTAATTTTTATTGCAATTGACCTGCCAAAATCACTAAATATTTTAATTTTTTTTATGGATGATTTAATTAAAAAATTCAAAATAAGTCCTAAAACTCATTTTAGTGTTAAAGATCATGATCCTGAATTCACGGGTAAGCTCACTACTAATGAAGCTGCTGAATTGCTAAAGGAGTTAAGTGCTGAAATGAGTAACTTACAGGAAAAGATGTATGCTCAGAACAAACACTCGTTGCTTATTATTTTTCAGGGTATGGACGCAGCTGGAAAAGACAGTGCCATAAAAACTACGATGAGTGGTTTAAATCCGCAGGGCTGTCAGGTTTATAGCTTCAAACAACCTAGTCAAGAAGAGCTTGATCATGATTTTATATGGAGACATTATAAGGCCTTGCCTGAGCGGGGGAGGATTGGAATACATAATCGTTCGCATTATGAAAATGTTTTGGTCTGTAAAGTTCATCCTGAATATAGTTTTAATGAGGGGTTTAAAGCCGCAGAATCTATGCGTGCTGATTTCTGGAAAGAACGGTATGAGAGTATTCGTAATTTTGAAAAACATATCTCTATTAATGGTACAGTAATCATTAAGTTTTTTCTAAATATTTCTAAAAAGGAACAAAAGAAGCGATTTTTAGAAAGAATAGATCAGCCCAATAAGAACTGGAAGTTTTCTTCTGCCGATATTGATGAACGTACTTTATGGGATGATTACATGAGGGTATATGAAGAGGCCATCAATGCAACTAGTAAAGAGCATGCTCCATGGTATATTATTCCTGCCGATAAAAAATGGTTTACCAGAATTACCATCAGTAAAATCATTATTGATACGTTTAAATCGATGCAATTGCAATTACCTGAACTTTCTGATATTGAAAAATTAAAACTCGAAGATTGCAGGAATAGATTGTTCAATGAACAATAAATAGATCGATTTTATTTAAAGGATTTTGCGAATTACAGAATCTGAGTTATTGATCAGTTAGTGTAAATGAATCGCCATCTTTAAGAAATGGAAGAGAGGCGCGAGCTTCGGTTACATCATTTTTATTGATTGAAAAAGTATACAAGTCTTCATCATTGGGTTTATAATAAATTACTTTCCCATTTGGATCTATGCACATAGAATCACCGGAATGATAAACTTCATTTCCGTCATGACCCACCCGGTTAACAGCAACTACAAAAGCTTGGTTTTCTATGGCCCTTGCAGGGATAAGTGAGCGCCAGTGTAATGAACGACGTTCGGGCCAATTGGCAACGATCAATAACATGTCGTATTCCTGATTTGTATTTCTAAGCCAAATAGGGAAACGAAGGTCATAACAGATTGCCGGACAAATTTTCCAGCCTTTAAGTTCTACGAAAAGCTTTTTAGAACCTGCCGTATAATGCTGATCCTCTTCGCCTAAGCCAAACAGATGCCTTTTGTCATAATACTCATAAGTTCCGTTGGGGCGCATCCAAATCAATCGATTATAATACTTATTTTTTTCTTTGATGATGATACTTCCGGTAATTACACATTTATATTTTTTTGCCTGCTCAACCATCCATTTCATGGTTTTACCGTTCATCTTTTCGGCAAGATTTTCCGAATCCATAGAAAAACCCGTACTAAACATTTCAGGAAGAACAATAAGATCAGTAGTCTCACGAATTGATCCAAGTCTTAAACTCAGATACTGAAGGTTCTTGTCAATGTTTTCCCAAAATAGGTAAGTCTGAAAGGTGGTTATTTTTAGTACACTCATTCGATTTTATTCTACGTGATCAATAAAAAAAATGCTTTTAAACTTATATTTTGGAATTTATATAAATATAAAAAATTGTTTATGAGGTGCAACATTTATAAGTTCTTAACCCCCCTTAACTAATTAATTAAATGCTCCAAAAAGCTATTGATTTGTTTAACTCACCATAAATAACTGCGAATAAACAGTAAAAGCTAATTTTTTATTTTTTTAATTATATGAATATCAATGGTTTTAGTTTAAAATCTAGCCTAGGCCGATTTTAGAATTGTCCAATTTTTTAATTGTGAACACAAAAGGGCATAAAAGCTTAGAAACTAGTTGAAAGATGAGAAAATACAAGACTGAGTTTTTAATTATGAACTAAACTCTAGAGATAATACTTTTTTTTATTGCCCATAGGTATGAGTTGATAAAATTCAGTATTTGATTATTATTTAACCCAGATTCCGAAGGTTTTTGTAATGTTTCTCAAGAAATGATAGAATGGGCGATTTTTTTTAGGTATATATTAGTGATGGATAATGCATGTTACTGTTAAACTTTAATTAAGATTTCTACGGCTTTTTCAAGTGTTTCTTTCTTTTTTGCAAAACAAAAACGAAGCACATGATCGTCTGTACCTTTTGAATAAAATGCAGAGACCGGTATTCCCGCAACTCCAAATTCCTTTATTAACCTTATTGCTATATCAGTATCTTTTTCATCGCTTATCCTACTATATTGTACAGATTGGAAATAAGAACCATTACAGGTTAACAGGTCGAAACGTGTTTCTTTCATCAAGGTGCCAAAAAAATCTTTTTTAACTTGAAAAAATTCGCTAATTTCTAGGTAATTACGATCATTCTTTAAAAAGTCTGATATCGCATATTGCACAAATGAGTTGACACTAAATACTTCAAACTGATGAATTTTTCGAAATTCCTTCATTAACCCTTCCGGTGCAAGGCAATAACCAACCTTCCATCCAGTTGCATGCAAAAGTTTTCCAAATGAGGCAGTAATGAAACTTCTTTCTCTCAATTCAGGATAGCGAGATAAGCTCAGATGCTGTTTCCCATCATAAATAAGGTGCTCATAAACCTCGTCACTCAGTATGAGGATATTGGTACCTCTTGTTAAATTAATCAAGCATTTTATATCATGCTCATCCAGTGTTCTTCCCGTCGGATTGTTGGGATAGTTTAAAATGATCATTCGGGTTTTATCATTGATCAGTTTACCTACTTCTACCCAATCAATCGAATAGTTTGGAGCACTTAGTTCAACCGACCGGATACGGCCACCAAAGAGGGTTACTGTAGGGCCATAAGCATCATAGGCAGGTTCAAAAATGATTACCTCATCATCTGGTCTGATTACACATGCAATAGAAGCAAATAGTGCTTGTGTTCCTCCAGCAGTGATCGTTATTTCTGTATCAGGATTGTAAATAACATGGTGAAGCTTTTCTTGTTTTTCTGCGATACGTTCCCTAAGCGATAAAAGTCCGGCCATCGGTGCATATTGGTTGTAACCTGATCTCATGTAATGATCTACTAACCTGATGAGTTCTGGAGAACATTCATAATCAGGAAAACCCTGCGATAAATTAATAGCCTGGTGTTGAACCGCAAGCTGTGACATGACTGTGAAAATTGTAGTGCCAACATCAGGCAATTTGGATTGTATATGCATAATGGAGCTAAAATAACAAATTCTACTATCCTGATTTAAAATGTTCCATTATTATCCGGATTTAATTATTATTTTGAACTGTAATTAGATCTTAAACAAATGACTTATAAAACCAAAGAAAGTCGTCTTTTTCTTGTTCTGGCTGCCTTTTTAATCGCAAATGCTATTCTTGCAGAGTTTATCGGGGTTAAAATCTTTACGGTTGAAGGTTCATTAGGTATCCAAAAATTCGACATTAATATGTTTGGTGTTCCTGATCTTTCATTCAACATGTCTGCAGGCGTAGTAACCTGGCCATTGATATTTATTATGACAGATATCATCAATGAATATTTTGGAATTAAGCAGGTTCGTTTTTTATCAATTCTAGCTGCTATCTTAATTACATATGCTTTTTTTGTTGTTGGCTTTGCTATGAATCTGGCACCTTCTGATTTCTGGGTCAATCAAACTGTTAATGGCGAAGCAATTAATATGAATAACGCTTTTAGTGCAATTTTTGGTCAGGGAATGTGGATCATAGTGGGTTCAATCATCGCATTTTTAATTGGACAAATGGTTGATGTACTAATTTTTCACCGGATTAAGAAAATTACAGGGGAGCGATTTCTCTGGCTAAGGGCTACCGGTTCAACCCTTGCTTCGCAGTTCATTGATAGCTTTGTGGTCATTTTTATTGCCTTCTATATTAATCCACAATATAATTGGACTTGGCAAATGGTTGCTGCTATCGGTATTGTAAATTACAGCTATAAGTTTGTAGTTGCCATACTGATGACACCTTTATTGTATGGGGTTCACAGTATCATTGATAAATACCTTGGAACTGAACTTTCTTCAAAACTTATAGCTGAAGCAAGGAAAGTATAATTATTTGAGTAGTTAATAAGTTATTGATTTTTAGGTATTTAATTCATAAATATGAAAAAATGTTTTTGTTTCTTTTTTCTTTCCTTCATTTATTTGACAGACAATTTTTCTGTTTTTGCACAAGAAGTACTTTGGAAAGAACAGGCTCCATGGGCGGGTGTTCCAGAGTATTATCAGAAATGGGAATATCCCGATTATAAATTCCCCTCAGAACTTACTTCATGGAAAAAAGAGCGCGTTCAGGTCAGTGAAACACTGCAAAAATTATTGGGTGACATTCCACCGCGCCCAAAAAATCTCAATGTTCAAACGGTTTTTAAGAAACAAATGAACGGATACATTCTTGAAAAGTTTCTGATTGACAATGGGGTAGATGGATGGATTCCCGGTTTTCTCGCCATTCCATCGCATGTGAAGGGTAAGGTGCCCCTTATTTTAGGTTTACATGGTCATAGCAGCAGTAAGGAGAATATCATGGGTT
The DNA here is from genome assembly GCA_947479815.1 of Sphingobacteriaceae bacterium. GTDB lineage: Bacteria > Bacteroidota > Bacteroidia > Sphingobacteriales > Sphingobacteriaceae > Daejeonella. The sequence goes on along the minus strand of CANKAT010000004.1, from coordinate 27,979 downwards.
CCAATTCATCAACAGCTCAAGATGTTTTAGCACTATTGATTTCTAAAGGTTATGCTGTAATGGCAATTGACAGTTATTTTAATGGTGAACGCAAAGGTACTGGACCTGCAGGAGAGCTTGAAACTCAATTAAAAGGAGCAGATCAAGAGGGATCCCAGTTTAAGATCAATTTATGGTTTGGTCGTTCGCTTTGGGGCATGCAGATTCGGGATGAGCAAATTGCTTTAGATTATTTAAATAGTCGTCCTGAAATTGATATGGAGCGGATAGGTGTAGAGGGAATGAGTATGGGAAGCACGCGTGCATGGTGGCTAGCTGCCTTGGATTCCAGAATTAAAGTGGTGGTAGGTGTAGCCTGCTTTACCCGATATAAAGAACTCATTGAGCAACGTGAATTGAAATCGCATGGGATATATTATTTTGTTCCGGGCATGCTTCAGCACTTTGATACGGAGGCGGTAATGGGGCTTATTGCACCTAGACCATTTCTTGCGCTAACAGGTGATAGTGATAGCGGTTCTCCGCTGAGTGGGATGAAGGTCTTGGAGAAAAAGCTCGATACAGTATATTCATTGTATAAAGAGAAGGATAAGTTTAAAAGTATTATTTATCAAAATACCGGTCATGTTTACACCGATGACATGAAGATTGAAATGCTCGATTGGTTTGAAAAATATTTGAAATGATGTCTGTAGCTAAAGTATTTTTATTGGCGCTAGGAGCTGTCTTTTTTGGAGGAACGGTACTGGCACAAAGACTGGATCAGAAAGGAAAACCCTTGCCTGAAAAAATAGCAAACTATTTTACTCCCTTGCTTGAATTTAAAGACCAATTTGGCGACTATCGTTCTCCTTTAACATTTTATAATGGAAAACAGGTAAAAAATAAACAAGACTGGGCAAGTAGACGTAAAGAAATTTTAGCCAAATGGAACGGACTAATGGGGGCATGGCCTGCATTAATTACAAATCAGAATTTTGAAATCAGAGATTCAACTCGCAAGGATGGATTTACTCAATATAAGGTTAGGTTTTACTGGCTTCCAAACCAACAAACTGATGCATATTTAATGATACCTGACGGGCTTGGTAAAAAGCCTGCAGTAATTACTGTTTATTACGAGCCCGAAACTTCTGCCGGATTAGGAAGGGCTGATCTGCCTGACCGTAATTTTGCTTATCAACTTGCTAAACGTGGTTTTGTGACACTTTCATTGGGAACAACAGAAACTACGAACAATAAAACCTATTCGCTGTATTATCCGGATATAAAAAATGTCAGTGTTCAGCCTCTTTCTATGCTGGCCTATGCTGCGGCTAATGCCTGGAATGTATTAGCAAAAGTTAAGCAGGTTGACAGTAAGCGAATTGGTATCATGGGTCATTCTTATGGAGGAAAGTGGGCTATGTTTGCTTCCTGCCTTTATGAAAAATTTGCCTGCGCTGTTTGGTCTGATCCCGGAATTGTTTTTGATGAAAGTAGAGAATCAATTAATTATTGGGAACCCTGGTATTTAGGGTATCATCCTCAACCATGGCGTAAAAGAGGACTTATAACAGCACAGAATCCGGCAAAAGGGCTGTACCCTAGATTGATTTCTGAAGGGCTAAACCTGCATGAACTGCATGCCCTAATGGCTCCAAGGCCCTTTCTTGTTTCGGGGGGTTCTGAAGATCCTGAAAAGCGTTGGATTCCTTTAAATCATAGCATTGCAGTGAATCGATTTTTAGGCTATGAAAATAGAGTGGCTATGACCAACCGGCCCGATCATACCCCCAATCCAGATTCAAATGAAAAAGCGTTTTTGTTTCTAGAATATTTTTTAAAATAATCAGGTTATAAGCAGTAATAGAGTTTAGTACTAAAACCGCACAATGGTAATTTTGCTTTAGCGACCCTGATAATTAATCCGTTTTTTGCTTAGATTTTGAATCTAACATTCATAACTTTTGCCTTTCAGCTTTCCCCTTTAACCTTTTAGCTTTTCACTTTAATCTTCAGCTTTAATCTTTTAGCTTTTAGCTTTCACCTTTCCGCTTCCACCTTTCCGCTTTCCCCTTTCCCCTACTTCCCAATCTTGATCAATTCAACTTCAAATATTAGCGTACTATAAGGAGGGATATCTTTGCCAGCTCCACGTTCTCCATAACCAAGAGCATGAGGGATAAAGAAACGGTATTTTGATCCTACTGACATTTGCTGAAGACCTTCAGTCCATCCTGGGATAACCTGATTTAACGTAAATGTAGTTGGTTCACCGCGATCTAAAGAACTATCAAACTGACTTCCATTGGTAAGAGTACCTTTATAATGTACGGTAACCTCATCTGTTGCCACTGGTTTAGCTCCAGTTGCCGGAGTTATAATTTCAAATTGTAAACCACTTGGAAGTGTAGTTACTCCCGGTTTTTTCTTGTTTTCTGCCAAAAAATTTGCAGCAGTTGTGATCGAGCCCTCAAATTTTTTCTTTTCAATGGCACTTAAAAAAGTATAAATAACTTGCTGACATTTTTCAGGACTCATAATAACTACTCCGCCAGATAAAACATCATTCATGGCTTTTGAGATCAATGAATAATTTAAACTTGTGACTCCACGTGATTTCAGATCATTGGCGATACTTGCGCCAAAAGCATAACTGGCAGAGTCGCTAGGGGTTTTGAATAATGGAGCTGTTGTAGCCATGGGTTTTGTTTGTGCAAAGCTTAATGTTGAAATTGCCGATGCGGCCAAAATTAGAAGAAATCGTTTCATGTAATAGTATTTTTAAAGTATAAGGTCAGCGTATCCGCATTCTAAATTTGCGGAACTGCTAATATAGACAGCCTAATGCAGAATTGTACAATATTCATCCAGATTTTTTGTCTTCAGGTTAAAAGCCTAAATTGGATTCATGAAAGTAGATTATATTGCCCTTTCGATTCCTGTTTTCTTTATCCTGATAGCCGTAGAGCTGGTTTACGCCTTCTATAAAAAACTTAACTATTATAGGTTAAATGATTCTTTGGCCAATCTTAGTCAGGGAATTGGTTCTCAATTAGTAGGAATATTTTTAAAAACAATTACCTTTTTTGGGTATTTATTCATTTACGAATCTTGGCGATTCTATTCATTTCCGAACACAATATGGACCTGGTTAATTCTGTTCATGGGGGTAGATTTTTTTTATTACTGGTTTCATCGATTAAGTCATCAGATCAATGCATTATGGGCGGCACATATTGTTCACCATCAATCGGAAGAGTATAACCTAACTGTTGCCCTAAGGCAATCCTGGTTTCAATCAGGTTTTTCATGGGTATTCTATCTTCCTCTGGCATTTGTTGGTTTCGAGCCGGTGATGTTCCTTACCGTTAGTGCATTCAATACACTGTATCAATTTTGGATTCATACCAGAGCAATTGGCGATATGGGTTTTTTGGAGTGGTTCTTGAATACTCCATCTCATCATCGTGTTCATCATGGCTCAAATCCAAAATACATTGATAAAAATCATGCTGGAACATTAATCATTTGGGATCGATTATTCGGTACTTTCCAAAAGGAGGAAGAGGAGGTTGTTTATGGTATTACTACGCCTCTAGCTAGTTGGAATCCCGTTTGGGCAAATATTCATTACTGGCTTGAGCTCTTTGCTACTTTTAATAGAGCAAAAGGTATGAAAGAGAAATTGTTTGTATTCACAAAGTCGCCTGGCTGGTTTCCAGAGACTATGGGCGGGAGGCAGATTCCCAAAGAAATAAATATCAATTCGTATGTTAAGTATAGTCCTGAGTACGATCAGAGATTCACTATATATATCCTTTTCCAATTCGTTTTTTCATTGACCATAGCAAGTATTTTAATTTTTACTGCCGCAAAACTTAATTTATTACAGCTTATTGCCTCCGTGATTTTGGTTATAATCAGCCTTACAGCTTACGGTTCTTTGATGGAACAAAAGAAATGGGCAATCAGCCTGGAATATTTCCGTTTCTTGTTTTGGATTCTTTGCCCATTTGTTTTTAATGCAGAAGTATTTTTCATTCAATTATTAATTGGGAATACTAGTTTAGTTATCTTTTCATTTATCTGGTTTAAACGACTCTTGCGAGCCTAATTTATGTTAAAAAATCATAAAAAATTCACCCTTCTTTTCAGTGTGATCATCATTTTGAATTTACTCGTTCAATCTGCTTTATTCCAGGAATACGTTCTTTTTATAAAACCGCTAATTTGTATTTCTCTGGGTGCTTACTTTTATGTGCAAGTCAATATGAATTTAGGTTTCAATAGATTGGTTTTAGCAGGCTTACTTTTTTCGCTGTTTGGTGATAGTTTTTTGATTTTTGCGGGAAGTGATGTTTATTTCTTCCTTTATGGATTGGTCTCATTTCTATTGGCGCATATCGTTTATTCTATGGCATTCTTTAGAGATTTTAAAAATAATCCGCAGGCATCTAAGGTTTATGGGCACCTCATGCTATTTGTCATGGGAGTTTTTTCTTTGAGTTATTATTCATGGATTCGCGATTATCTGAATGATTTCAGGATTCCGGTTATGGCTTATATGTTTGTGATATCTATGATGGCAATATTGGCTGGATACCGTTACAGAAGAGTAAATCTGCTTAGTTTTAGGTTGATCTACTGGGGTGCACTATTTTTTGTGATCTCTGATTCTGCACTAGCTTATAATAAGTTTGTTGAACCTTTTTCTTTTTCAGGTGTTTTAATCATGGCAACGTATATGATTGCACAATACCTGATTACCCTAGGTGCTATTGAACGGAAAGTGGAGATTTTTGAATAAGCATACACCACCGGTTTCAATTAAAAATTACAAAATAAAGTTCCCCTATTTACAGGTGATTTTCTGTCATTGAAAAATTTTAGTCCTTGATAGTGGATAGAATACCTATTAATGATTCATAAGCACCTGGAATTTATACCACCTCCCAATTCTATCAGTTATATTACAAACTTAGCGTATGCACTAATTAAAATTTATATACATTCGAACTAGTTTATCGCAGAAAATCCAATTTGATATGAGAATTTAAGCGATAAAAAATAATTTACGATACTGTATGTTCAGAACTGCTACCTTCATTTTTACAATCATTTTTATATGTTTTGGTCATGAAGTGTCGTTTGGCCAAATTCAAACCGATAAAAACTATCAACAGCTAGCTCTAAAAAATACGGTTTCTCGATATTATAAATCTTTAGGTGAACAGTCAGGAATTTACCATGGACCTGCATATACCGGTTATCCCTATCAATTAAGCAATGGTCATCAGTTTTTTGAATCTGCTAAATTAACTCAAGGAACGATTTTTTACGATGGAATGCTTTATCAGGACATTCCAATGTGGTATGATCTAGTTAAGGATCAGGTTGTTGTACAGAATATAGACAGTTTATCGATGATCAGTCTTCATAATGAACGAATTGATTATTTTTCTATGTTTGGGCATGAATTTAAAAAGGTTGTTCAAGATCCCTCCAATTCTAATTCATTAACTACTGGTTTCTATGACCATATCTATATAGGAAAAACGGAGGTGCTAGTGCGGCGATATAAAGGCACTTTGGAAGATGTATCACCAGAAGGAATTTTTACCAAAATTTTAAAGCAAAAAAATGAGATTTACCTTAAAAAGGAAGGAAAATACTTTTCAGTGCTAAGTTCAGGATCGGTTTTAAAGGCATTGGGAAATAAACAGAAAGAGATTCTGTCTCATCTCAAAAAGAATGCGATCAAATTTAAGAAAGACCCTGAAAAAGCAATAGTTATGATGGTTTCATTTTATGATCAGTTAAAAATTGATTGATGAAATTTAAAAGCCATTTACTAGTTGTTTTTTTTCTGTTCTGTGTAATACAGATATCAGCTCAGGTAAAGTCAGGCCTGATTAACGTGGATTTTAAAAACGCTACCATTTCAGAACTTGTGGTAGATATTGAATCAAAAACGAATTATCATTTTTACTACAAAGCAGCAGAGTTTGACAGTTTGAGGGTAAACCTCAGTACAAATGCAGTTTCTGTGCAATTCATTCTGAATAAGGTATTTAATACTACTGCATTTAAGTTCTCTATTGATCAACAGGATAATATTTTTTTAACCAAAAGCGTACAAATTATTGCCGATTTACCTTATGGGATATTTGCTTCAGAAAGAGACTCCTTAAGATGGATCAGTCAAAAAGATCCTTCGAATGTTGCAGAGCTTTCAAGTTCATCTGAGTTGGTATCAACACTTGATAATAAAATTGTTCAGATCGGCACTAAAACCTCACAAAATAAGCCGGGTAATGTTTCACTTGCGGGATATCTTAAAGATTCTAAGACAGGTGAGCCTGTAATCGGAGCATCGGTTTTTGTTGAAAATCCACGCATAGGAACCTATACCGATCAGTTTGGATATTATTCGCTGGTATTACCTAAAGGCCCGCATACGCTCAATATCAAAGCGCTTGGCATTATTGATACCAAACGCCGCATCGAACTTTATTCGGAGGGTAAACTTGATATTGAGATTCAAACGCAGGTCCTTTCGCTTAGAGAAGTGGTTATTTCAGCCGAAAACTCTAAGAATGTAAGGAATGTGCAGATGGGAGTGGAGAAACTCAACATTAGTTCTATCAAACAGGTTCCTGTAGCATTCGGTGAAGCAGATATCATTAAGGTCATGTTGACTTTGCCGGGAGTGAAATCTGTAGGTGAGGCTGGCAACGGTTTTAATGTGAGGGGTGGAGCTGTAGATCAGAACCTCATTCTGTTCGATGATCTTACTATCTATAATCCATCTCATTTTTTCGGGTTCTTTTCTGCCTTTAATCCGGATGTGGTTAAAGATGTTGAGTTATACAAAAGCAGTATTCCTTCACGTTTTGGAGGTAGATTATCATCTGTTCTTGATGTGAATAGTAGGGATGGTAATACAAAAAAGATAACGGGTAAGGCCGGAATTGGTCTTTTAACCGGCAGAATGAGTATTGAAGGCCCAATTATTAAAGATAAAACTTCATTTATTCTTGGTGGTAGAACAACCTATTCCAATTGGCTATTGAAGATGCTGCCTGATGATTCAGGATATAAAGATAGCAAAGCATCTTTTTATGATGTGAATCTTAGATTAAGCCATCAGATCAACGAAAAAAACAATCTGTATTTTACGGGGTATTTAAGTGATGATAATTCAAATCTAAGTAGTGATACTACCTATGCTTACAGTAATAAAAATATGTCCATGAAATGGAAGCATATATTCAGTAATAAGTTAACAGCAGTATTTGTAGGTGGTTTTAGCAGGTATCAATATGACAATCGGAGTGATGTAAATCCTGTAAATGCCTATAAAATGGCTTTTGATATTAATCAAACCAATGGAAAAGCAAATTTCAATTATTATTTAAGCTCAAAACATACCATTGATTTTGGATTAAGCACTACCCGCTACAATCTGCATCCGGGATCATTTCAGCCATTAGGTTCTAAATCTTTGGTGAAACCTAATGCGCTTGCCTCTGAACAGGCATTTGAAAGTGCAGCATATATTGGTGATCGTTTTGATCTGACCTCTAACCTGTCGCTAGATCTTGGACTTCGGTACTCAATGTTTAATTACCTGGGCCCAAACAATGTTAATTTATATGCCCCTGGTTTGCCCAAGGAGTCAATTAATAGTATTGGAACTAAATCATATGCAAAAGGAGATCTGATCAAAACGTATCATGGCCCTGAACTTCGTTTATCTGCACGATATCAGATTACTGAAGACCTTTCTATTAAGACTGGTTACAATACGCTAAGACAATATATTCATCTGTTAACTAATAGTACAGCTATTTCACCAACCGATATTTGGAAACTCAGTGACCCCAATATTAAACCTCAATATGGTGATCAGGTTTCTCTGGGTCTTTACAAGAATTTTAAGTCGAATACCATTGAAACCTCTATTGAAGGATATTATAAGCGGTTAAAAGATTATTTGGATTATAAAAGCGGTGCTTCATTGGTTTTAAACCATCATATTGAAACAGATGTGATCAACACCAAAGGTAAGGCCTATGGGGTTGAATTTCTGGTTAAAAAATTAAGTGGTAAGCTAAATGGTTGGGTAGGTTATACCTATTCACGTACTTTATTGATGTCGGATGATCCGAATGCTGGTCAGATCGTAAATCAGGGAAACTATTATCCAGCTAATTTTGATAAACCTCATGATTTCAGTCTTGTTGGAAACTACCGATTTTCACATAGGTTTAGTGCTTCCTTTAACACTACCTACAGCACTGGAAGACCAATTACAGTACCGGTTGGAAAATACTATTATGCAGGATCTTTGAGAGCTAGTTATTCGGGCCGTAATGAATTCAGAGCCCCCGATTATTTCAGAACCGATTTTTCGCTCAATATTGAAGGCAATCATAAAATCCATCAGTTAACACATAGCTCATGGACGATCGGGATTTACAATGTTACTGGCAGGGATAATGCGTATTCAACTTATTTTGTTTCAGAAAAAGGAGTAATCAAAGGGTATCAGCTGTCCATTTTCGGAAATGCCATTCCTTTTGTTAATTATAATATCAGGTTTTAACGTGATGAAAAGAAATTATATAACTACGGTAATTTTATCTATCCTCTTTTTCAGTCTGGCTTGTAAAAAGCCTTTTGTACATGATGGAATTACAGAATCACCTAGTTTACTTGTTGTGGAGGGTGTAATTAATACTGCGGGCCAAACTACTATTTATTTAAGCCGGACTCTGAAGTTAGCAGATAAGTTAAAGGCTAGTAGTGAAACCAAGGCAAAAGTACAGGTTGAAGCACAAAATAATACTATTTTCCCACTTACTGAGAATACTGCCGGCACCTATTCTGCCCCCCAAATGAATCTAGACCCTAATCAGAAATACCGACTTAGAATCAGAACTGCTCTAGGTAAAGAATACCTGTCTGAACTGATGACTGTTCGCACCACACCAGCCATTGACAGTGTGAACTGGGAAAAAACAACTGAAGGAGTTAAGATATATGTGAATGCCCACGATAGTAAAAATAATACCAAGTATTATCAGTGGGACTATCAGGAAACTTGGGAGATACGTTCTTCTGCCTATTCTGAAAATATTTACAAAAATGGCGTAATGGTGGCAAGAGACCAAAATGAAATGCTTGCTTTGTTTACTTGTTATGTTACTGAAAAATCAACCGGTTTATTAATTGCCTCAACTGCAAAACTTAATTCAGATGTGGTGCATCGTTTTCCATTGGTAACTATTCAAAACCGTGCTGAAAAACTAGATGTGAGATATAGTATTCTTACCAAGCAATATGCAATAGGTCAGGAAGCTTTTGAATATTTGAGTATCATGAAGAAAAATTCAGAGCAGCAGGGTTCATTTTTTGATATTCAACCTTCAGAGATCAACGGAAATATTAAATGCATTACAGATCCAAATGAAATGGTAATCGGGTTTATGACCATTTCAGGGATTATGGAAAAACGAATTTTTATCAACTATACTCAGGTTCCAGGGTGGAATTTTAACATGAACTGTGGTACACTAACGGTTCCTAATCGAAAAGATAGTTTGGATGCTTACTTCAAGGATGGGAAAAATCTGGTTACTATATCCAATTTGGGGGCGAGTGGTAAAATAGAAACGTATAATGGAAGTACTGCCAATTGCCTTGATTGTAGGTTAAAAGGCAGTAGTATTAAGCCTGCTTTTTGGTAGATCGAATACATAATCAGCTTTAAAAAAATGTACAAACCAATACATATTTCTTCCACTATGACCTTCAGATTTGCATGGATATTTTTTTTGTTGGTTTTTATCTCTAATGTTCAGGCTCAGCAATTAAATCTAGATAGTATTTCCTCTCGATTTGAAAATTTTAATGCAAATAACCTTCAGGAAAAAATATTTGTTCACACCGATAGGGAAATGTATCTGGCAGGTGAGATCATTTGGTTTAAACTTTACTATACCTCAGGTGCTAAAAATGAGTTATTAGACTTAAGTAAGATTGCCTATGTTGAGGTAATTGATAAAAATCAAAAGCCCATTTTGCAAGCTAAGATTTCAATTGAAAAGGGAACTGGGAATGGGTCATTGTATATACCCGTATCATTGACTTCTGGAAATTATCAGCTCAGGGCTTACACCAACTGGATGAAAAATTTCAGCCCTGATTATTTTTTCAATAAAAACATCAGCATCATCAATTCTTTATTAAAACCTGAAAATCTTCAGGCTAAAAAGGCTGCTACAAGATATGATGTTCAGTTCTTTCCTGAAGGAGGACAGATTATTGAGAATTTGCCTGGAAAAGTGGCTTACAGAGCCATAGATGATCAGGGTAAAGGTGTTGATTTCAATGGTACTCTAGTTGATCAGAACAACGCAGTTCTACTCAGGTTTAAACCTTTGAAATTCGGCATAGGTAGTTTTTCTTTCATTCCTGAGGCAGGAAAAACGTATAGAGCTTTGATTGAACTGCCAGGTGAAAGCATTAGTAAAGAAATTCCATTCGAAAAAACAGGATATGTTATTCAATTATCTGATAATCAAAATGATAAGTTAAAACTAAGTGTGTATACAAATGGAGTTTCTGCTAATCAGAAGGTGCATCTTTTTGTACACACCAGAGAGGTAAAAATCGTGAAGGTGTCTGCTGATCTGAATATGGGAAAGGCAGAGTTTCTGATTGATAAAAGTATGCTCGGAGAAGGTATTTCGCATTTGACCCTATTTAATGATTTAGGTCAGGCAGTTGCTGAGCGTTTATTTTTCAAGAAACCTTTCAGTAAGTTATTGATTAGTACCAGTGCTAATCAACAGCAGTATGCGCCAAGGAAAAAGGTGACCATCAATTTGGATACTAAAGATGAAAAGGGACAAGCTCTGGCAGTTGATGCTTCGGTATCAGTTTATGCAACAGATAACCTGGAAGCAGATAATGGAGATATTTTTAATTACTTATGGCTAAAAGCAGATTTGAAGGGAAATGTTGAATCTCCTGCATATTACTTCAATACGAATGACGATATAAGCAAGGCGGCTTTGGATAACCTGATGCTAACACATGGCTGGCGACGATTTGTTTGGCAGGATTTACTGAAGAATACAATTCCATCAGTTGAATTTCTTCCTGAAATTGATGGTCATATTATCAACGGAAGAATAGTGGATACACGAACGAATACACCTGCACTAGGTATAATGGCATATTTGGCTGTACCGGGCAAAAAGCTTCATATTTACGGATCTAAAAGCAATAATACTGGCCAGGTCAGGTTTTATACCAGAGATATTTTTGGGCCTTCTGAACTAGTTGCACAAACAAAATATCAGCAAGATTCAACCTATAGAATTGATATTTCAAATCCGTTTTTTGAAAAATATTCTTCCTCAGGGCCTTATGAATTCAAATTGTCTGAAAAATTCAAATCCAGTATTCTGAACCAAAGTGTCAGCAGTCAGGTACAAACTATTTTTGCAGGTGATAAGCTCAAGACTTTTTATCCTGCCCTAACAGACAGTACTGCTTTTTATATTAAGTCTGATAAAACATACCTACTCGATAATTTTGTCAGGTTCAATACCATGGAAGAGGTTTTGAGAGAATATGTTACTGAAGTTCCTTTGATTCGGCAAAAGGATGATTTTACCATATTGGTTAGAGTTAAGCCTCATCCCAATGATTATCCAAGAAATGTAGAGCCTCTGATTCTTTTAGATGGAGTGCCAGTTTTTGACCGTGGAAACAAGATTATTAAATATGATCCAAAGAAAATTCGAGAATTGGATGTCGTAGCAAAGCGGTATTTTCTTGGACCGCTAATGTTCAATAGTATCCTAAACTTCAAAACATATAAAGGTAATTTGCCTGATTTTCAATTGGATACACGAGCAACTGTAATGGATTACGAAGGAATACAATTGAAAAGAGAGTTCTACTCGCCGCTATACGAAACTGAGGCTAAAGTTTCTGAACGGCTTCCTGATTTTAGAAATGTTCTTTATTGGTCACCTGATCTAAAAATTGACTCAAACGGGAAGAAATCGATCAGCTTTTATACCTCCGACCAGGAAAATAAATATACCGTAGTGATTCAGGGAATCAGTCCGGAAGGGAAGCTTGGCAGCTCAAAAATTGAGATTCTGGTCAAGAAGTAAATCTCTGGCATTTGTAATGTTTTTCAGGCATTTATCTGTGAGGATAAATTTGTAATTTCGAATCGTAAATCAAAATATATCATGCGTTTAACTACTCTAAAAAAACAGCTGATTCTATCATTGATCGCTGTAATATTTACTATTCTTTCTGGTTTTTCTCAAGTTAAAAACTACAATATCAGTGTTCAATGGCAGCCTACTCAAAATAATTATGAAGGTAAGAATCAATCCTTATCGGTATTGTCGATACTGAATGGATCTGAAAATGACCTACCGCCACATGGTTGGAGTTTATATTTTAATTATGGTGCAGATATACTTAAGCCTGATAGTAGAGGTTTGACCATGTCATTTATAAATGGCGATTTGTATAAAATTGAGCCCAATGCAGCTTCTGACGGGATCTCGGCTGGAGCAAAGATCAATTTCCAGATGATCAAAACAGGGAGTATAGACAATGTAACTCAATCACCTCAAGGGTTTTATTTAGTATTTGATGATGCACCGAATAAGGCTGTACCCGTTAAGTGTACGTATCCAGAGCCTTCAGCTGAATTTATAAAGGCACTTCCTGCATCTAAAACATGGATGGATCCAGCTTTTGTGTATTCTAAAAACAGGGATATTCAGGATGTATCTGCTTCGAAATTACCCCCAATATTCCCAACACCTTCAGAGATGAAAGTAAATGCCGGTGAGTTTACGATCAGTCAAACTACTGGAATTTCAGCAGATTCCTGGTTTAGTAAGGAAGCAAACTATCTAGCAGATGAACTAGCTAAAGTTCTGATTTCTAAGCCCTCTATGAATAAACAAGGCCAAATTATTTTCCAAAGAGATTCTAAATTGGCTACAGAAGAATATAAACTTCAGGTTACTGAAAAAGGAATACAAATCTCTGCATCAAGCCCGGCAGGTGCCTTTTATGCAATTCAATCGCTCAAGAGCCTTATTCCTCCACTTAGCTGGAAATCAAAACAATCCTCAATCACAGTTCAGATGGTAGAAGTAAAAGATCATCCACGTTTTGGATACCGTAGCTTTATGCTGGATGTAGCCAGAAATTTTCAGACAAAAGATCAGTTATTTAAGATTCTGGATGTGATGAGCCTGTATAAGCTGAACGTATTCCACTTTCACTTTTCAGAAGATGAAGGTTGGCGTGTTGAAATTCCTTCACTTCCAGAATTAACTCAGATTGGAAGTGTGAGAGGACATACCTTAGATAATAAGAATAATCTTCAGCCTGCATTTGCTTCTGGTGGAGTTTCAAATCAAATGCCTGGAAGCGGATATTTAAGCAGAAAAGACTTTATTGATGTTTTAAAATATGCCACAGCACGGCATATTCAGGTTATTCCTGAAATTGAATCGCCTGGGCATGCCCGAGCAGCGATCAAAGCAATGGAGAACCGTTATGCAAAATTAATGAAGGCTGGTAAAGCAGCAGAAGCTTCGAAATACCGATTGATCGATCCTTTAGATAAAACCAAATACCGCTCTGTTCAAGGCTGGGAAGATAATGTAATGGATGTGGCTTTGCCTTCTGTTTATAATTTTGTTGAAAAGGTGACTGATGATCTGATATTAATGTATAAAGAGGCGGGTGCCCCTTTGAAAACTATTCATTATGGTGGTGATGAAGTTCCTCCTGGAGTTTGGGAAAAATCACCAGCTTATGAGAAACTTAAAAGCATTAATCCAGCCATAAAATCAACAAATGATCTTTGGTATTATTATTTCGGTCGATTGAACGAGATGGCTAAAAAGCGCGGATTATTTGTTTCAGGATGGGAAGAAGCAGGAATGCGCAAGACCATGCTGGATGGCAAGCCAACTTATATTGCCAATCCTGATTTTGGGAATCAACATTTTCAGTTACATGTTTGGAATAATGTGATTGGTTGGGGTGCAGAAGACTTAGCTTATAAATTAGCGAATAGCGGTTATAAAGTAGTTCTCTCGCCGGTATCCAATCAATATTTCGACCTGGCATATACGAGTTCTTATTTTGAGCCTGGTTTAAAGTGGGGTGGAACGGTTGACCTTGATAAACCTTTCTATTTTATTCCTTTTGATTTTTTAAAGAACGTAAAGGAAGATGGTCAGGGCAGGCCAATCAAGAATCTAGACCAGACTAAAATGATCAGGCTTACTGATTATGGTAAATCAAATATCGTCGGGTTACAGGGTTTATTATGGTCTGAAAACAATGTAACTGCTGAGCGACTTGAATACATGTTGCTACCAAAACTTCTGGGTATGGCTGAGCGTGCCTGGGCAAAAGAACCTGAATGGGCAATGGGCGAGGTTTCCGCACTGAATGAGCTATATTATACCAATGCCTTAACAACCTTTGCAAATACTGTTGGAAAGCGTGAATTGCCTCGTTTAAATTATTATCATGGGGGGTATTCTTATCGCATTCCTGATGTGGGCTTAAAGTCTGATAATGGAAAGGTTTATGCGAACATTCAGCTTCCCGGTTTAGTAATCAGGTACACGGTTGATGGCTCGGAGCCTGGTTCCGCAAGCACACGTTATAGCAGTCCGGTTTCCGATAAAGGGAAATTAAGATTCGCAGCATTTGATACTGCAGGCAGAAGAGGAAAGGTTACTGAGATTGTGAATCAATAGCACAGTTAATACATTCGATATTTTTATCGAATAAAACGACTTACGAAATCACCTGAAAGAGCGGAAAATGATTTCGTCTGTCGCGCCTTAAATTAAGTGACTGACGAATTTAACGTTCAAGGTGCTTAAGTAAATTCGTAAGTCAGCACGATTATCGACTTACGAAATCACCTAGGCGATTAGAAAGTAGATTTCGTCAGTCACATCCTAGGAAAGCGACCCGATAGCTATCGACCCGATAGCTATCGGGTGACGAATTTTACCGGCATGGTGCCTAAGTAAATTCGTAAGTTGCCCCTAGATGAGTCTTACTGAGCTAGTTTTATTGTATTATTCAAATGCTCAGCCAGTCTGCTGATTGCTTTTGCTGCAATTTCAATCTGGTCTTGAGTTTCTTTCCAATCGCGTTGTTCGATAGCCTCACGCACTCCAGGCATTGTTTTTACGCCATAGCCGGTATAGAATCCTGGAGCATAAATGGTATGCTTATACCAAGGGCGCCGTGGCAAGCCAGCTGTGGTCAGAAGGTTTTGTTCTGCCCTATAAAGTGCTTCATTTAGTGCCTTTAAAGAGGTTGAAGCAATCTTTCCAGTAGCTATTTTATCAGATAAAGCTGTTGCTGACCGATCCAAGTTAACCAATGAATTTTGAAGAGCAGAGAAATCAATAAATGGTACCTCTGATTTGGCTATTGGAAGCTTCTCTGGTTTTGCAGGATCAGCAGCAAGCTGATGATTGTTCCCTGAAATTACTTGGTTATAAACTGCCGTTGATTCTCTCATTTGATCAGTCATATTGATCATTTCAGTTACATAAGCAGCAATGGTTTTATGAAGATTTTTAAATTCAAAAGGGAGCGTATTGGCATCAGCCATTCTGAGCACAGCTCGGCCTATTGTTTGAGACAGCGCACGTCCGTAATTAAATCCCGGATCACCAAATTTGCTATAATAATCATAAGAATCGTAGGCCGTATGGTATTCGCCACCTGCATTCTCGCCACCATAGTATATGTTCAATGATGGAATACCTGCATACTGCAGGAAAGATGAATAGTCAGATCCTGAGCCTAAAGCTCCGATAGTCATTGATTTTTTGGCCATATTCTCTTTACGTGATTTGTCAGAATCGGATGAAACTACATCCCTTGCTTTTAGTCGATCAAAAACACTAACATTGGTTTGAGGGTCGATCACATCTTTTGCGATTCCGTCTATCATTGATTCCAGTCCGTGCGAGCCAGCAGCAGATAGAAAACCGCGTCCGTTTCCATCAGAATTTATGTAAACAACAACTTTTTGTTTTAATTCGGCCAGATGATCTTCCACCCATTCGGTTGATCCAATCAGACCCGGTTCTTCTGCATCCCATGCACAATAAACCAATGTTCGTTTCGGCTTGTAGCCATTTTTTACTAGTTCACCAATTGATTTTGCTTCTTCCATCATTGCTGCTATGCCACTGATTGGGTCATTTGCGCCCGGATTCCAGGCATCATGATGATTACCTCTAACGATCCATTGATCAGGAAATTCAGATCCTTTGATCTTGGCGATCACATTATATGCCGGTACGATTTTCCAGTCGAATTCCAGTTTTAAACGGACAGCGGTTTTACCCGGGCCAATATGGTAGGTGAAAGGCAATGCTCCGCGCCAGTCTTCAGGTGCAACAGGGCCACCGAGTGATTCAAGCAGCGGCTGTGCATCATGGTAGCTGATGGGTAAAACCGGGATCTTTAATAAATTTTCAGCATCCTCACGGGCTAATCGTTTGGCGTTTGGCGTTGCTCCAATAAATGGTGTCAATGGATCGCCGGGGTAAATAACCATATCCATAATCGAACCACGCTGAACACCAAATTCGTTTTTAAAACTTCCTTTTGGATACACATCACCTTGATAATATCCGTCTTCTTTTGGGTCGGAGTAAATGATACAACCGATTGCTCCATGTTCTTGAGCTACTTTTGGCTTAATTCCACGCCATGATCTGCCGTAACGGGCAATCACGATCTTTCCTTTTACATCAATGCCTAGTTTTTCAAGCGTTAAATAATCTTCTGGCAAGCCAAAATTTACGAATACGAGTTCTGCACTTACATCACCATCTGCACTCCAGGCATTATACGATGGAAGCTGATCTGGGTGTCCTGAGGTTGCATCTTCTTTATATGCCGGTTCTTTAAGTATGGCTTTATATTTTGTGGGAGCCGTCATTTCAAGGATACGCACCTTTGGACTAGGAAATAGCACCTGGTAGGTTTCAATTGCTGCATCCCAGCCATAGCTTTTGAATTTGGCCAAAAGGTTTTCTGCAACCTCTTTACTTCCAGCAGAACCTAAATAATGAGGTTTCAAGGTTAGCTCTTTGATAGTTTTTCCAATATTTTCGCTACTCAGATGACTATCGAAGCTCGATTCTAATTGTTTCTGGTTTTGTGCAGATGCAGTTCCTAAAGAAATCAGAATGGTAGCAATGGGAAGAAAGTACTTTTTCATTGATGTTTTATTTGATTTAATTCCGCTACTGCGGTAGTCTTATTTGAAAGGTAATTTGAGGGTAAATTACTGAATTTATGAGTATGGAAAAAATGGGGTTTAATATTTATTTCATTTGAGTAGAATAAGGAGTATACATTGTGATTGACTTAAGTTTGATGCATAAAAGTTGAAGTATATTTTCATTTGTGATTGACTTAAGTTTATGCATTAATGTTGAAGTATATTTTCATTATTCAATGTTTATATTTAAAGTGTAATCTGATCTATTTATTAGATTTTGGGCGTTTTAACACGCTGTACGCTATATCTTTTTGGCTCCAAAAAGCCAAAAAGGATACCGCTGCCATCGTTAACGCGGGCAGTGCAATATATTTACGCCTTGGCTAAACTAGCACCAATATTCTATAAGCAAAATCTCCTTTTATGCTGTCTGAAGAATCACGATATTTGTAGTAATAATAAAACATTTATGTCTGATACTCTTGTTTACACTTCTGATACCATCATTGCCCTGGCAACACCTTCTGGAATAGGTGCAATTGGAGTGATCAGGCTTTCCGGACCCGATGCAATTGCTTTGGTAAATGAAGTTTTTGCTGGCAAAGACCTCAGTATACAGCATACCCATACCATTCATTTTGGGACTATCAGGGATGGTAATCAGATTATCGATGAGGTTTTGGTTTCTTTGTTTGTTGGACCAAAATCGTACACCCGCGAAAATGTGGTGGAGATATCTACGCATGGTTCTGCATTTATTATTGAAAGTATCATTAAACTACTGATCCGTAAAGGTGCCCGCCCGGCCAATCCGGGTGAGTTTACTTTAAGAGCATTTCTAAATGGTCAGCTTGACCTTTCACAGGCCGAGGCTGTTGCCGATCTGATTGCTTCTAACTCACAGGCCTCGCATCAGGTGGCTATGCAGCAAATGCGTGGTGGCTTTTCTGGAGAACTGCAGCATTTGCGTGATCAGCTCATTCATTTTGCAGCTATGATCGAGCTTGAACTTGATTTTGGTGAAGAAGATGTAGAATTTGCCAATCGGGAACAGCTCAAAGGACTTATCTATCAGATCCAGCGCATCTTACACCGTTTAATTCAATCATTTGAGCAAGGCAATGTGATGAAAAATGGGGTTCCTGTGGTTATTGCTGGTAAACCAAATGTTGGGAAATCAACTTTACTGAACGCCCTTTTAAATGAAGAACGTGCCATTGTTTCGGAGATAGCCGGTACTACCCGTGATACGGTGGAAGATGAAATGATCATAGGCGGGCTCCGTTTCCGTTTTATTGATACAGCAGGCATCCGTGAAACTGTAGATAGTATTGAGGCAAAAGGAGTGGAGCGTACCCATGAAAAGATCAAGCAAGCAAAATTGATTATATATCTAGTTGATCCTAAGCAGAGTGTGAAAGAAATTGAAACTCAGGTCAAGTATTTGAATGAGCTGGATATTCCTTTCCTGGTTGTGGTGAATAAGAAGGATCTGGTTAATGATGAATTTGAAGACCAGTTGTCAGTTATCAGTTATCAGTTATCAGATAACAGACAACAGACAACAGATAACAGACAACAGACAACAGATAACATTCTCTACATTTCTGCTAAAAATAAAACTGGAATTGAAGATTTGAAATTGCATATCCTCCGCAAAGTAAATCTCCATGCCATCAATACCGATGATGTTTTGGTTTCCAATATCCGTCACCTGGAAGCGCTACAAAAGACCGAAGATTCGCTGAACCGAGTACTTGTAAATATCGATAACCCTATAACTTCAGATTTTTTGGCTTCAGATATTAAGCAGGCTCTTTATTATCTTGGTGAGATCACCGGTCAGGTTACGACTGATGATTTGCTGGAGACGATTTTTAGTAAGTTCTGTATCGGGAAGTAAGCAGCACAAATCAACCCAATAAAAATCCTTTAAAGCAGTTTAACCAATAATTAACTTGGAGTATCAGCAAAATTGTTTGCCATTATATACAACTGTGATGATAGTGTTAATAGGGATGTTGGTTATTTGAGAAGAATTCAAAATGCTTGACCCCGTACCCTTCAAGTCTATTTAATAATCATATTTCACGTGGAAACAATTGCCATACACATTTTCTGAATAACAACTTTGGATAGGCTTTGACTACTCGCTAGCTACTAGCAAATAATATTTAGATGCTATAATCTTATTGGGATAACCCCTCTATCCAAAACCTGAATATTGCCTAAACGCAAGCCATCTAATAAATGAATAATAAACAGTTGATTAAAAGAGCAGACCTTAAATAAGGCCATTTAAATGACTTTATCTTGTTGAATTGCAGTATTCAAGCAACATAAAATAAGTTGCCTGAAGGGCTGTTTTAGAGCCTTTAAGGTAATAGCATATAGTGTAAATAATCGTTGTAAATCGTCATCAAAAAGTGGATTGAATTAGTTAAAAATAAATGAGGATTATGAAAAACTAAAAAGAAGAAATTCCAACAATGGTAAATTAAATAAGTTAGCTTTGATTTAATCGAAAACACTCCTTAAGAGTTACTTCAATTTAGTTGTATGACATACTATTTTGAAGATATACTATAATACTCTCCTAAATTATAAATGGATGGCCATATTGAAAATTTTCCTCGTTGAAGATGATACTTACTTTGGAGAGGCTTTAAAATATTATTTAAAGCTAAATCCAGAGTTTGATATCCATCTTTTTAAAACTGGTAAAGAGTGTTTAAATAATTTATATCTAAAACCAGATATCATTTGTTTAGATTTTGGATTGCCGGACATTACAGGTAATAAGTTGATGGCAAAAATTCAGGAAACAAATAATAAAATCCCAATTATAATCATTAGTGGCCAGGAGGAAATACAGATTGCTGTTAACTTTTTAAAAGCTGGAGCCAAAGATTACATTGTCAAAAGTGAACACACAAAAGACTTGCTTTGGAATGCAATCATTAAAATTAGAGAAAACCTTGATTTAGTAAATCAAGTAGAAGAATTAAAAGAAGAATTAGAACAAATATATAGTTTCGAAAAAACGATAATTGGGCAAAGTGATGCCATAAAAAAAGTTTTTAATAAAGTAAATAAATCTATTAATTCTAATATTAATGTCTCAATAACTGGAGAGACTGGAACCGGAAAAGAAGTTGTTGCTAAAGCTATTCACTATAATTCAGAAAGGAAAAACAAACCTTTTATAGCCATAAATATGGCTGCAATTCCTAAAGGGTTAATGGAAAGTGAATTTTTTGGTCATGAAGTAGGAGCTTTTACAGGGGCCAATACCAGAAATATCGGAAAATTTGAGCAAGCCAATGGAGGAACCATCTTTTTAGATGAAATTGCTGAATTAGATTTAAATCTTCAGAGTAAATTACTAAGAGTTTTGCAAGAAAGAGAAGTGGTTCGTTTAGGCGGTACTGCTAAAATAAAATTTGATGCCCGATTAATAATAGCTACGCATAAAGATTTGGCTCAAGAAGTAAAAAAAGGAAATTTTAGAGAAGATTTATACTATAGAATTATGGGTTTACCAATTGATTTGCCCCCTTTAAGAGAAAGAGGAAATGATATTTTATTATTAGCAAAATATTTTATTGATTTATTCATTAAGTATAATAAAATGAAGGCAATATCCTTGTCAAAGGAGGCTAAAGATAAACTAATAACATACCCCTTTCCAGGTAATATTCGAGAATTAAAATCGGTTATCGATTTAGCTTGTGTTATGAGCGATGGTAAAGAAATTTTTGCAGATGACCTTACCTTTAATAATATAAATACCACAGATTTTTTCTTGTCAGAAGAAAAGACTTTAAAAGAATATACTGCCGAGATTATAGCTCATTATTTAAAAAAGAACAATAATGATATATTAAAAACTGCAAAAAAGCTAGATATCGGAAAATCAACCATTTATAATTTAGTTAAATCTTCAGAAAACACCAAATAAACATATCAATTCAACTTTTTAATTGAAAAGTGAAAATATGGAATTGCACCAGCTTTTACAAAAACAATCTCAGTAGTATTTCTAATATGGTCGCCAGGATAATACTGTACTTAATGATTTTATTCAGACGGTGAATCATTCTTATTTGGCTTTTTAAATAGATAAATAAATAAAAATGAACCAAATAAAAAAAAGCATACTAGCATTTTGTATAGGCATTGCTAGCCTAAGTATCCTTGGCATCTATTTAGTCATAAGTATTAATTCTTACAGAAAAGCATTTGATCGGGTAACCAATACTCAAACTGTGATATCTGAAACAAGAAGTATGTTAATAGATATTCTTAATTCAGAATCAACAGTGAGAGGGTATGTAATTACAGGGAATGTACGATTGTTAAAATACTTTCAAGAGGATTCCGAAAAATTAGAAAACACCTTTTTAAAGTTAAAAAATTTAAAGAAAGATAATCCCTCGCAGCAGGTTTTATTGGATTCTTTATATCATGCAGTTAATTTAAAGTATGATTTTTCAAAAGAAATTTCATCAGTCATGCAAAAAAAAGAGACTGGATTGGCCATACAGATAATCAAAACAGGTAAGGGTATAGATTTAATGGAGGATGTCATAATCATATTTGATAAGTTTATCAGAAACGAAAAAAAATTGCTTAGCGAAAGAGTATATACCGCTAATCAAATAATATCCACAATAATTAAAATTGTTATTGTTAAAATCATTCTGGCAATAGTAATTGCATGCATCAGCGTATTTTTATTTATTAAGAATTACAAAAGACGAGAGCATTTAGAAGAAAAACTACTTGAATACCAATATTTTTTTTACAACACAGCTAACTTTGTGTGCATTGCAAATATGCAGGGTTATTTCGAAGTCGTTAATACAAATTTTGAAAAGGTATTAGGATATTCAAAAACAGAATTGCTCGAAAGTCAATTTCTGAATTTCGTACATCCTGATGATATTGATTTAACCCTAAAAGAAATTAAGAAACTGAAAAGCGGCGCTAAAACTATAAATTTTGAGAACAGGTATCGTAAAAATGATGGAAATTATTTGTGGTTTGTTTGGAATGCAACTCCCAATCCTGTCAGCGGAAAACTTTACGCAGTTGCACGTGATATAACCGCTATCAAAATTGGAGAAGAAAAAATACGCATAGTTCATGAACGGTATGATATTCTTGCCCGTGCTACCAGCGATACCATCTGGGATTGCGACATTTTAAATAACAGGACGAATTATAATGAGGGGATTTCAAAAATGTTTGGCTACGAAAATCAAGAAGTAAATCATGATCCTAACTGGTGGAAAAATAATATTCACCCTGTTGATCATCCGGTAGTTTCTGCAAGAATAAATGAGGCCTGTGACAAAAAATATAATACCATAGAGATGGAATACCAGTACCGGTGTGCGGATGGTACGTATAAACATATAAATGACAGGGTGTTTTTTATATATAATGAAACCGACACACTTATACGGATGATAGGCGCCATGCAGGACGTAACGGAAAAGAAAAACTTAGCCCTAGAAGTTTCAAAAGCCAAGGAATCTTTTTTAGCAAATATGAGTCATGAAATAAGAACGCCATTGAATGCTATTATTGGGTTTTTAAGGGCGTTGGAAAAACAAGAACTTTCTGGTCTTCAAAAAACATATATAGATAACAGTTCAATCGCTTCTAAGCATTTAATGGCTATGCTCAATAATATTTTAGACCTTTCAAAAATAGAAGCTGGCGAAATAGTACTGGAATTGAAAGACTTTTTTATTGAAGATTCCCTAAACAATGTGCATAAAGTACTTGATTTAAAAGCCAAACAAAAAGAAATCAAGTTGACTACTTTCATTTCCGACAAGGTAAATAAAGTATTCGAGGGAGATTCTTTGCGCCTTGAAGAAATACTTTTTAACCTTATAGGAAATGCCTTACAATTTACTCAAAAAGGTAACATTCACGTTAGCTGCGAGCTGCTTTCTGATAGTAATAATTCTCAAATAATACATATTTCTGTAGCTGATACAGGAATAGGCATGGAACCAAAATATGCGAAATTAATTTTTGATAAATTTTCACAGGAAGATAAAAGTATTACCCGAAAATATGGCGGAACCGGTTTGGGAATGACTATTACTAAAGAATTAGTTAATTTGATGGGTGGGGAAATTGAAATTGAAAGTGAAAAGAATATAGGAACCACCATTCATGTTAAGCTTAATCTTAAAAAAGGAAATATAGAAAATGTGATAAAATTACCTACTGAAATTAATTTTAACCTTGATGGTTTGTCTATTTTATTGGTTGAAGATAATGAAATTAATAGAATGGTTATTCAAAGCTCATTACAATATTTTAATTGTAATGTAACGGAGGCTGAAAATGGTTTGGATGCACTTGAAATTTTAAAAGCACAGCACTTCGACCTCATTCTTATGGATATTCAAATGCCAAAAATGGATGGTATTGAAGCTACAAAAGTTATTAGAAAAGAATTAAAACTTTCGACTCCCATAATTGCACTTACGGCGAATGCCTTTAAAACAAAACTTAAAGAATGCAAGGAAGCTGGCATGAACGATTATGTGATAAAACCTTTTCAAGAAAAAGTTTTACTACAGACTATTGTAAAACACACTATAAATAAAAATGGTATTCCATCTTTAGATAATGAGATGAACCCAAATCAACCCCTTTATAATTTGAATGTTCTTCGCAATTCGAGTAGAGGTAGTGAAGAATTTGTGCTTAAAATGGTCGGTGTCTTTGTGGAACAAACAATCGCAACTATTGAAAAAATAGATGCAGCGTTAGTATCAAATGATTTTCTGGAAATAAGCAAATTAATCCATGAAATTAGACCAAGCACAGCTAACATGGGTGTTCTGTCTATTCAGAGTCAAATGAAAATTTTAGAAAAAATAGCAAAAGAATCACAAAATAAAGTGGAAATTACAGGTATTTATACGTTGGTAAAAAATACATTACAACTTGTAATTTCCCAGCTTCAGAAAAATGAATTACACTAAAAACAGCCTGTCCCGACTTTGCGGGGGTAAATTTCCGCAACTTGAGTAATAAAAAATGATTCTATGGCGTGGTGTTTGAATAAATTATTTAACCATATAGCTACATAGTTTTTATTTTATGATAGCAGAAGCTTCGCTGTGTACATAGAAAAGGCTATGTAAAAAAAATATTGTTCTTTGTTTGTATCTCATTTACTATGGTACCTATGGGGTTATTTTTTTTGTTTTGGGATTACGCTATGCGGAAATTTATCCCTTTCGCAGTATAATACCCCGTCAGCTCTGACGCCGGGTTATAAAAATTAATCATTTTGCTTTATTCCTAGGTTGGAATACATTCCAAAAAATGGAAAAAACAAAACATAGTTTTTTGTTAAAACTCTTATAATCAGATAATTAAAATTCTGGATCACTTTTGGCTTAATGTTATCAAGATTATAGATAACATGCAAAATCAAAATATATTCAATTTTTTTATAGTAGACGACGATGTTTTTTGTGCAAAAATGCAGGAACAATATTTGTTAAACCTAAACTACAGCAATATTACATGTTTCAGTAATGGGAATGATTGCCTTAATAATCTAAATCAAAATCCAGATATTATTTTCTTGGATCACAACATGGATGGAATAACAGGATTGGAAGTTTTAAAAAAAATAAAACGCTACAATCCCAGCATTTATGTGATAATGGTTTCGGGTCAGCAAAATATTTATATATCTGTTGCTGCGATTGAGTATGACGCATATGACTACATAATTAAAGACAATTTTATGTATGATAAAATGACACGTATTATCAATAAAATTAGTTTGGTGAAAGATGAGTTGAAAAAATTGAACCTGCCTTTTATTCAAAGTACAGGATATTAAATATTTATACAATGATTTTGCTATTTAACAGATACCGATTTTTAATCTATTTTATTGCTTGCCTGACACTGCCTTTTTTTGCAAATAGTCAAGAAAGGATACAAATGTCAATTTATGCCGGCGAATCCTTTTCTGCTCATCCTGATGAGGAAGTTTCCATTTACTCCGATATAAGTAATTCCGGATCTTTCGCTTCGACCAAAGACTCAAAGATTAATTTTTGGGGTCAGCGTTGGGAAAATAAAGCAGGTAGTTCTATGCCCGATGAAAGTTCAAGCGGTGTAGATGGTACGGGAGGAAATTTTATATTTGGCAGCACAGCCTCATATTCACAATACATTAGTAGCTCGTATAATCCCCTGCCCAATTCAGGATTCCCCAATATTAGTTTATCTAATTCTAAGAATGTGATACTCGAAGGTTCAGATTTGAAGATTCGAAATAATCTGAATTTTGAAAGTGGGCATCTAATTTTGAATAACAGAAATGCGTTAATACTAGCAAAGGCAAGTATAACCGGATATGACGCATCGAAATTTATAGTAACCGGCACGGGTGTTAATGGGGGGTTTCTAATCAGAAGTACTTTAGGAAAGCAACAGGAGAATATTTTGTTTCCGGTGGGTACAACAGTAGATAGCTATACCCCAGCTTCTCTAAATTATATAGGGATTGCACAAAATTTAAAATTAAGGGTATTTGAAAATGTGTATGATAAGGCAATTTATGGAATCAATGTGCATGATAATTTTGTAAATAAGACCTGGAATCTTTCATCAGATCTTGTTGATCCTAATGCTAAACTGACTCTTAATACTCAGCATAATATCAGCGACGAAGGTTCGCAATTTGCAATACGCCGGAATGAGAGTTTTATTAGCAAATTCCAGTCGATTACAGAAAATTGGGATATAATTTCTGCTACTGGTCTAACCCCGGGAGTAATAACTTCAGGTAATTCCATCCTGAATGCTTTTGTCAGTTCACGTACAAATATAAGTGGGCTTTATTTGAATGAGTATTTTTCAAAATCAGTAATGAAAAGTAATGCGATTTACGGTTTGAGAATTCCAAATGGTATATCACCAAATAATGATGGTCTGAATGACAGGTTTATAATTGAAAATCTTAAACTTACAGATAAAGTAAGTATAGATATTTATAACAGGTTGCAAAGTTTGGTTTTCAGGGATGCTAATTATAAGAACAATTTTAATGGGTTTGGAAATCAAAAGGGATTGGTTACCAATGAGCTTCCTGATGGAACCTATTACTATATTTTGAATTTTAATGACTCGAAACCTATTATAGGTTATTTCATAATAAACAGGTAGAATATGATCAGGACTAAATTAAAGGTTTATTTATTTATCTGGATGGCTGTATTACTATCCGGAACGCAGAGCCTTTTCGGACAGCAGTTACCCCTGTTTTCTGGATATTTGTTTAATACGCTCGAGATCAATCCTGCCTATGCCGGTTTCAGGGATGCCTTAAACGTAACGACCATGTTCCGTAAGCAGTGGGTCGGCTTTAAAAATGCACCTCAGAGCACATTTCTTTCTGCTGATATGCCTATTTCCAATAAACGTGTAGGTGTGGGTTTAAAATTGGTTGATGACCGAGATGAGATCACAAAAACACTTGGAGCCCAGGCAGTTTACTCATTTAAAATTCCAACTGGACCGTATTCCACTCTAGCGCTTGGTTTACAGGTCGGGGCTTATCATTTCAACACAGATTATAGCAAGATAGATGTGATCCATTCGAATGATCCATCATTCAGTCAGAACGTGAATACGACCAAATTAAATTTCGGAACAGGAATATTTTTCAATACAGATAAATTTTATGCAAGTCTTTCCTCTCCAAATCTGTTCCGAAACAGTCTTAATAAAGCAAATAATACAGTTGCTTTTAATGATTTAAAGCTAAATATGCATATTTATTTTAGCAGCGGCTATGTTTTTGAGATAAGCAGGGATCTACTTTTAAAACCATCTTTTTTAGTACGGGGTGTTGTAGGAAGTCCGCTTTCCTATGATATCAGCACGAATTTATGGATTGCAGATATGTTGTCTTTAGGATTTTCCTACCGAAATCAAAGTGCATTGGTAGGCATAATCGATTTTAAAATACTGCCTGAACTTAGGGTAGGTTATGCATATGATCAAAGTACATCCAGTTTAAATATTATTTCAAAAGGGTCGCATGAAGTTATATTGAGATATGAGTTCTCTTACGACCGGATAACTCACTCACCTAGATATTTTTAATAAAATGGAAAATAATAAATACAAAAACGTATTTCAGAATGTCCCGATAAAAATTGGACTTGTTATGCTGACCAGCTTGTTATGGATGAGTATTTCCCAGGCCCAGGTTAAAATAGGAACTAATCCGAATCAGATTCAAAAGTCATCCTTATTGGAATTGGAGAGTGATACAAAGGGGCTTTTGTTGCCCCGTTTAACCGATACAATTGCCATCAATGCACTAAATCCTTCAAATGGAATGCTGATCTATTTGCAAAAATCACCTAATGCAGGTCTTTATATTCGTAAAAATGGAGTTTGGAATTTCCAGAGTGGAAATTCAACAGGTTTAACAGGAGCAACAGGTTTAACAGGTTTAACAGGTGCACAAGGTATTATTGGTTTAACAGGTAATACAGGTTTAACAGGAGCAACAGGTGCACAAGGTATTTTTGGTGTTGATGGAGCAGCTGGTGCAGTAGGAGCAACAGGTTTAACAGGTTTAACAGG